>DAISHO010000354.1:0-2131 GCA_036822495.1 Thermodesulfovibrionales bacterium | reverse complement strand
GAGTCGCCTTTTGTGCTTTTTAGGGATGGCGTAAGTAATAGTTGGCCTTATGCCCATTCAAAACTTTATTTTGGACAGATATGGGGGAGGATAAAAATATAATGAAGGCATCTCGAAGGGACTTCATCTTAGAGGCAGAGGAACTTATTGACGAGGCGGAAAGACTTGCCATTGATATTCAGGAGAATCTCTCAGCAGGTCTTAATCCCGACAAGGTAAATGCCCTTTTCAGGTCAATTCATACATTAAAGGGACTATCAGGGCTCTTTCAACTCAAGCCTATATCTGATATGAGCCATGTCTTTGAATATCTCCTCGATGACCTCAGGCTTGGCAGGATAGAAGTCACAGATGATGTTATAGACTTTATTCTGAAAAATATTGATATCCTGAAATCCCTTGTCTCAAAGGCAGATGCTGATGCCCTTCCTGATGTTTCTGGTTATGTAAAGGACATAGAGGCCTTCAGGACAACCCATTCCGTAAAACAGGAGGAGGTGAAGCTTGAAGGAATTATTGATAGTAGCCTTATTAATGTCCTTTCCCAGTATGAAGAGAGCAGGCTGAAGACAAACATCAGGGAAGGAAAAGGGATTTACTATACTGATGTAGCCTTTCCTTTAATGAACTTTGATACAGGTCTTAAAGAGGTTACAGAAAAGATAAAATCAAAAGGCGAACTAATCGCCACAATGCCTACCCAGACAGACCTTCCTCCAGATTCCATTGGCTTCAGACTTCTTTTTGCTTCAGGCCTTTCATCGGAAGAACTGAATTCCTTCGGAATAAATGCCCGGACATTATTGAATCCAAGGTCTCCAGTGAAGACTCCTGAGGGGAAGGTCGAGAAGAAAGAAGAAAGGCTCAAGGGTCAAGAGAGCCCTGTTTCTACCTCAAGCACTGTTAAGGTTGATATAGAAAAACTCGATGCCATACTCAATACCATAGGAGAGATAAGCCTTACAAGGGGTGCTATTAAAAGGGTAGCTGATGAGCTGAAGGAGACCTTTGGGATTTCTCCTCTTGTCTTTGACCTTCATAAGATTTCATCAAGCCTTGAAAAGAGGATTCATGAGCTTCAGGACCAGGTCCTTGCCATAAGGATGGTACCCCTTGGTCAGCTTTTTTCGAAGGTAAATCAGATGTTGAGAAGATATTCAAGGGAGGTCAATAAACCTGTTAATGTAGATATCTTTGGAGAGGATACAGAGATAGATAAATCAATCTCTGACAATATAATGGAACCCTTAATGCACCTTGTCAGAAATGCCATTGACCATGGCATAGAGTCTCCAGAAGAGAGGAAGGCAAAGGGCAAACCCGAGACAGGTAACATAACCTTCAGGGCCTACCAGAAGGGCAACCATGTTGTTATTGAGGTCTCTGATGATGGGAAGGGTATAGACCTTGAAAAGGTAAAAAGGAAGGCAATAGAAAGGGGGATTCTCTCTCCTGAGAGACAGGTATCGAGGGAAGAAATTCTGGAGTTGATCTTTACCCCTGGATTCAGCACAAAGGATGCTGTGACAGAGATCTCTGGAAGGGGAGTGGGAATGGATGTGGTGAGAGATAAGATTGCCTCCATAGGAGGTTTTGTAGATCTGGAGACCTTTGAGGATAGAGGGACAACCTTCCGACTTACTATCCCTATAACTCTGGCAATAATAAAATCAATACTTGTAAAGGTCGGGAAGGAAAAGTTTGCCTTTCCTCTAAGCTCTGTCTCAGAGAGCCTTGCCATAAAGGCCTCAGATATCCAGAGGATAGAAAAGAGGGAGGTCTATAATCTGAGAGGTGCAGTGCTACCCCTCATAAGGGTCTCAGAGGTACTTAATATAAACTCTGATAAGAAGGAGATTTTCTATATAGTTGTGGCTGGCACAGGTGAGAGGCGAGTGGGCCTTGTAGTAGATGAGCTTATAGGCCAGCAGGAGATTGTTATAAAACCCCTTGGAAGGTATCTTGAGGACCTTAGATGGTATGCTGGAGCAGCAGAGGTTGGAAGACATGAGCTTATACTTGTCCTTGATATAGATGCCTTTTTGCAGGAAAGCACAATAATTAAGTTTAAGGGTTAAGCATAGCTGTCCAAAATAAATTAAAATGGTATTTTAAAGAGGGCATAAGGCCT
>DAISHO010000353.1:0-2134 GCA_036822495.1 Thermodesulfovibrionales bacterium | reverse complement strand
ATCACAATTCAGGAGGTTAAAAGTGAATAAGTTATCGGTCCTATCTGTTCTATTCCTTATTTCAGGGGTTTTTCTGTTAGGATGTGGGGACAGTGCCTTTAAGTTTGTAGCAGATGACTCCTCTACAGAGGCCTGTAAGTATGAGGTAAGCAAAAACCTCGACAGTGGCAACTGGGATGCCGTGATTAACTCATCCTGTGCTGATCCCATGCAGAAGGGCGCAGCCTACTTTGGAAGGGCAGGCTATGACCCTGTGGATGTAGTTAACAGGCTTATTGATGCTCAGAATGAAAATGAGCCAGTAAATCTCTATCTTAAAAGTCTCGTAACAAGAGTTACAGACTTCACCCTTAATGACCTCGGAAGTGCAAAGGCTGAATTTACTAATGCTATTCAGACCTATGGCAAAGACGCCTACTTTAACAGGAGCATTGTAAATGCCATTGAAGGCCTTGCCCTTATGAAGGTAGTTCTTGACAATGACGGTGACGGCAGTGTCTCAAATTGTGACCTGAATGGAAACTCCATTCCTGATGATGTGGATGCTACGGCCTGTGCCCTTATGATCTCAGCGGGTCAGACCTGTTCTGGAGTAACAGTAGTGCAGACAGGCGATATCACCTTGCAGAGTAAGCCAGGCACTTACCGTGGACTTACCGTAACTGTTGGCACTTCAACTGGTTTCTGTCAGGGAGACTATGAAAAGCTCCTTTACAAAGACCAGAGCAGTAATTACAGGGTAGCAGTAACACTTGCAACAAACTGCCAGGAGTCCTCTCCTGATCCCACAAGATCATGGCCCTGTCCTGTAATAGAGAATGGAAGTCCAGTTGACATGGTCAGTACTATTAATGATGCAATAAACACCATGATAAACGATATACAGAATGCCCTACCTGGTGTAAGCAGTGATGTTATTAATTCCATAACAGAACTCCAGACAGATGTATGCGGTACAGACAGTGTGTGTGACCCTCAGGAAATAGCAAATTATCTTAACAATCTAAATCTTTAATCAGGAGGTTTAAATGAAAAGACTGAGTTTATTTTTTGTGCTAATTATAACATTCTTATCAGTATCACTGGCTCATTCCGAGGAGCCAACGATTAAGCAGTATCCCTATCTTTACAAATCACCAAGGGCAATGGGTATGGGTGGTGCCTATGTGGCTGTTGGTGGAAGGACAGATACTTTGTTTTATAATCCCGCAGGTCTAAGCACCATGCCTGAAAAGAACCTTGAGGTTAATATTCTTGGTCTTTCTGTAGAGGCTGGCAAGAATGTTAAGGACTTTGCAGAGGATTTAAGCGATGCCTTTGATACAGGAGACCTTGATGGTGATGGTGATAAAGATGATGATCAGTTAAGGGCAGTGAATGATGTTCTTAAGAGATACAGAGGTAAAAATCTCCATTTTGGTCTTGCAGACTGGACATCTCTTGGAAGGAATCAAGGGAGCTGGGCCTTTGCTGCTGGTGGTCTCGGAAGGGCAAGGGTTGATGCAATGGCTCATCAGGGGCTTGGTCCTGAAGGAATTCTCGAAATAAATGCTGATGCTGTATATGGAGGTATCGGAGGTTTAAGCATAAGCCTTGGCAAGGGTTTTTATGCTGGCTTAGGGGTAAAGGCCCTGCACATGGAAAGCCTTGTCCACAAGTTTACTGCAAGAGAGCTCGTTGAGAAGGAAGATAACCTTGACGACTACATAACAGATGAACTCAGAAAAAGTGGAAATGCTGTTGGTTTTGATGCAGGCCTTATCTATAAATTTGCTCAGGACTCCTGGCTTAAACCAAGGGTAGGCCTTTCAGTGATGAACATAGGAGACCTCAAGTTTGGCGATGCTGGAAAGATTCCCATGACAATAAACTTAGGGATGGCTGTTAACCCTGAGATACCAGTCTTTGACTCCCTTGTGGTAGGGCTCGACTATGTGGATCTGTTTAATAACTACGAAGAGGACAAAGACATAGGCAAGAGGCTCAGGTTCGGTGGAGAGCTTTACTTGATGGACAGAAAACTTCTGTCTCTTGGTTTAAGGGCAGGCCTTTATCAGGGATATCCGACCTTTGGTGCAGACCTGAGATTTCTGCTATTTACTCTCAGCTATGTCACCTATGCTGAAGAGGTTGG
>DAISHO010000352.1:0-2152 GCA_036822495.1 Thermodesulfovibrionales bacterium | reverse complement strand
TTTCATATTTTCCCTCAGAATCTCTTTTGATGCCATATAAGGTTCATGAAATGCCTTCATTGCTTCCATATAATAAGGGTTTGCAAAAAGGCTCCAGTCATATGAGAAGGCCCCAAAGAGGTCACTACTGAAGAGAACTCCTGTCTTTTTATCAAATGTGACAATTGAACCAGGGCTGTGGCAAAAAGGAGTTGGTATAAATCTGAGGGTCCTTCCACTCTTAAGTTGAAGACGGTAATTGTTTCTGTCAACATAGTAAAAGGGAGCTTCTATTCCATAATAGGCTATCAGAACGCCTGCTCTCCAGGATGTCACTATTTTTAATTCAGGACTGCAGAATTTCTCAATATCGGGGACGGCTGCACAGAGGTCAGGGTCCTGATGATGGAGAACTATATAAGTTATCTTTCGTGGATTTATTATCTCTGTAATCTTTTTAACTATATTCTTGAGATGGGGCTTGGTTCCAGGGTCAAAGAGCACAGCCTCTTCATTATCAATGAGAAGATAGGGATTGCAATGAAAGCCCCCTTTTCTGTCATAAAAACCAACCCAGAAGATACCTGGTACAATCTCAACAGCTCTTTCATAGTTCATGTCTAAACTCCTACTTTAAATTTTTTTTAAAAGTCTCAAGGAGACCCATATCTATCTTCTGTCTGAATTCCTTTTCTATTATATCGAATGCCTCAGTTTTTGAATAAGCACTTCTGTAGGCCCTCGCAGATGTTAGTGCATCATATATATCAGCAATGGTTATAATCCTGCTTAAAAGTGGAATCTCTTCACCTGAAAGACCGAGAGGATATCCTGAACCATCTATAGATTCATGATGGCATGATGCTATGAAGGCTAGTTTTTTCATCCTTTTTGATACATTTAATATCTCATAAGTTTTTATGGAATGATTCATCATCATCATAGCCTCAGAAGGACTCAAGGCAGTAGGTTTGTTGAGAAGTCCTCTTGGAACTCCAACCTTTCCTATATCGTGAAGATAGGCAGAAGTTTCAAGGAGCCTCAGGGAATCCTCATCAAGGGCGATGGATTCGCCTATTATCCTTGAAAAATAGCATACCCGTTCTGAGTGTTCTTGAGTATAAGGATGTTTCAAAGCAATAGCAATAGAAAAAAATTTATAAAGATTTTCTTCTTTGATTAAAAGCTCAGAAAAATCCATAGTGGACTCTAAATTAATAAGTCTTTCCTCAAGAACTAACGGTGTCTGGAGATCATAAAGAAGCCTTATGTCTTCGTAAAGAAGGCCCATTAATTCATCTACAATAAAGGATGGATAAATCGTATTACACCATTCTTTTAGAACCCTCCTGATTTCTGGAAGTCTGTAATATTTCCTTCTTGAAAGGATCTCAAATCTGTCAGCTATTCCAATAACATATCCACCTGTAGATATCTCTTCACCTACCTTTCTTCCTGGATAACCCTTTCCATCAAGCTGTTCATGATGTTCCTTTATTTCTATGATATCAAGATTCAAAAATTCCTTTACAATCCTGTAAGAGACCTCAGGATGAAGCTTGAATTCCATGTCATTTTCAAGCCACTTGTCATTTAAAAGGGGTTCTGTAACTATATCTTCGAAAACACCTATTCCTCCTATATCATGAAGAAGCCCTCCAAGATAAAGTCTTTCAGGTTCAAGATCGAGGCGCTTTGCAAGAAGGCCTGATATAAGGCCAACAGCAAGGACATGATAACTGCCAGTCCCAGTAGACATCAGTCTGAGAAAGTTTTTTACTATAAGTAGTTCCTCAAATAAGGTAAACATAGTCAAACCATTCTACTTGCATAATCAGAATCTACTCAAGTATAATAGGATAATATTTATCTTAATTAGAAGTCAACACACAAAAATGGAGTTATATATCTGATTGCCCGGCGGTGTCTCATTAATTGTAAAGACTTAAAAAGATGAAGAAAAAGAAGTATACTAAACCTTATATGACTGGACACGCCAAAGGTGTAGAGGTTAGACATTGTGACAGTGTTTAAACATCTAAAAAATGTCATTAACAAACAATTAACAATTTTTAACAAAATTTTTATTTTTACATAAAAAGATGTTATTATATTATAATAAATAAAAGGGGTGGTTAATGGGACTTAAGGATCTAAGTCTAAAAAAGAAACT
>DAISHO010000351.1:1321-2208 GCA_036822495.1 Thermodesulfovibrionales bacterium | reverse complement strand
AGGCTATGGTGCTCCAGGTCATGCCATTGTCCATGGAGAGTTTTAGTGTGTAGTGATGGGCATTTGTAGGCGCTATCCATTCTATATCACAGGTACTTCCAGAAGGTAAATCCTGATTTCCATTTGGCGTTATTAGTGTAATTCCTTGAATATCAGATAGAGTTATAAATGTTGCTGTGCAGGTTCTGTCTGCATCCATTATAACCTTTGCATTTTTGCCACAGGTACTTATACAGGTACCTGACCATCCCATAAAAACAGAGTCTGCATCAGGTGTTGCTGTTAGGATTACTAATGTGCCATCAGGGTAGGGTTCATTACAATCAGAACCACAACTTATACCTCCCTCATTGCTATAGACAGTGCCTTTCCCTACTTTCGTAATTGATAGAGTATAGATTTTAGAAAAATGAGCTACACAGGTCTTGTCCATATCCATCGTCACAAGTGCCTGGTTGCTACCAATGTCTGCGCAATCTCCGCTCCAGCCACTAAAGATTGAACTTGCATCCTCGGAGGCTGTAAGGATTACATTAGTATCGGGTGCATATGCCTCTGCACAATCACCTTCACAGTTTATTCCACCATCATTACTTATAACAGTTCCAGTGCCACTGCCTGATTTATCTACAGTCAAAACTTTTCCTGCTATTTCCCAGGAATATCCTTCAGATAGTTTAAAGGCAACAAGATAATTACCTTTAATTGTATTTGCAACACCATATGGACTGTCAGCATTGCTAATTAAAAAGTCAGTTCCTGTTAATACCCCTGTAGATGTTAAAAATTGGCCACGTATGGTATATTCGCTTAAATATTCCTGCCATACTACAAGATATTGATTTGTAAGGCTATTATAGGTTATAGAAGGATAACTCGATGTATTT
>DAISHO010000351.1:0-1221 GCA_036822495.1 Thermodesulfovibrionales bacterium | reverse complement strand
CATATATGTCATAGTTGCCATCTCTGTTGTCATGCCATACTATAAGATATTGATTTGTAAGGCTATTATAGGTTATAGAAGGATAACTCGATGTATTTATACCAGTTGTGATCGCAAAGTTTGTTCCTGACAGCCCGCCATCTGCTTCTACTATCTGACCATATATGTCATAGTTGCCATCTCTGTTGTCATGCCATACTATAAGATATTGATTAGCAGTGCTATTATAGGCTACAGCAGGATTAGATTGATTATTCGGTGCTGTTGATATGCTAAAGTTAATTCCTGCTAATGTACCATCTGCATTTATAAGTTGACCATAAATATCCCAGTCTGTCCCCCCTCTTGCATCCATCCACACAACAAGATATTGATTTGTATTAACATTATAAACAACTGATGGAAAATATTGAGCACTTGTAGCAGTAGAAATTTCAATATTATTTCCTGACAATGTGCCATTAGCGTTTATCAGCTGACCATATACATCGTAATTATAATTTCTAAAATCATGCCATACAACAAGGTATTGATTTGTATTACTGTTATATGAAACTGATGGCGCCCCACTAATCATAGCAGTGGAGATAGGTATCTCGGAACCAACAGGATTGCCAATACCGTCAACAACTTGCCCATAAACAGCTGTGCTCTTATCATAAACAACAAGATAGTTATTACTTGACGAATTAAAATCAGCTCGTGGTGGTGCAGCTATAGCAGGCACAGTAAAGAAAATGAATAGAAAACCAGTTATTAAGAAAATAGACGACTTTATTAGAGGATTTTTTCTCATCTCTTTCTCCCTTTTTAAGTTAATATGTGGCCTCATGGCCACTTTAAAAGGAACTAAATCATTGGGCTGTAAATACCGCTAGAATTAAATCTCATTTCTTGAGACAAAAGGGGAAATATTACTCTGAGGTATCAGTTTATAATCAATACCTAAAAATAATAAATCCCTTTTTAAGTTCAACTAACCTTTCAATTTACACGAACTTTAAGGCAAGGGAACCCCCTCTTGCATAAGAATACAATTAAATTTACCATACTCATAATCTACTGTCAAGGTAATTTTACCCAAATAAAAACTTAAAAAAACAAGGCTAATGCCTCGCCTCCTGCATAGATTTATTAACTTTATAGCTGTGTACTTATAGTAAAGAATCCATCGCTCACATCACTCCCAATGGTATTGCCTGCACTGTCCTTAAGCACTAC
>DAISHO010000350.1:0-2211 GCA_036822495.1 Thermodesulfovibrionales bacterium | reverse complement strand
GACGCCTGTAGCCTTATGCCTGTAGCCTGTTCTTTGGCCTTATGCCCATTCAAAAACTTTATTTTGGACAGGTGTGAGTTGTTCCTAAAACCTGATTGAACCCCTGGTCTTCTGAAGAAGAGTGTTTATAATCTCATTATGAACCTTCTCAACCTCTTCTTCAGTAAGTGTTCTTTCCCTTGACCTGTAAAGGATTCTCAATCCAATACTCTTTTTATCTGGAGGGATATTCTCGCCCCTGTAATAATCAAAGATAGAAACTGATTCTATTATATCTGAAGGATAACTTAACACGAGTTTTCTCAACTCCTCGGCAGGTATCATGTTGTCCACAATCACTGCTACATCTCTTTCAATGTAGGGAAATCTTGGAAGGGCTTTATATACAGGAGATGAACCTCTGACTGAAAGGAATGTATCAAGGTCAATCTCGATGATAGCTACTGGTGAGGAAGTCTTTATGTCAAGCCTGTCAATGACCTTCTGAGAGACAATACCTATATATCCTATCTTAATATCATTGCCATTAGACTTGATAAACAGATCTGATGATTGGCCTTTATGAAGAAAGGGCTCTTCAGATGCCCTGTACAGGAGCTCTCTTACCATAAATTCAGAGGCTAATCCATCTATAATCTCTCTGAGTATATAAAAAGGATTCAGGTTATCTCTCCATAGAACAGGCCTTGAATCATGCCATTTGATAATTCCAAGGTGAAGCCTTTCCAGTGGAAGACCCTTGCCTTTCTTTAAAAAAACCCTGGCAGTCTCAAAGAGCATGAGGTCCTTTATTCCAAATCTTATATTTGTCCTTAGATTCTCAAGTAGAGAAGGTATCAGGGTTGTCCTTAGATAAGAGTCCTCTTTTCTTAGTGGATTTTTTATCTCCACAAGGCTGAATCGTTCATCTCCCTCGGGGATTTCAAGGGCCTTTAAACTGTTAATATCCATAAAGCTATAATTTATCGCCTCAGAAAAACCTCTGGCTCTAAGGATAGTCTTAATCAATTCAATGTCCTTCAATTTTTTATTAATCTCAAAGCTGAGCCCAACAACAGGCGTTTTTGCAGGAATCTTCTCGTAACCTCTGACCCTTGCTATCTCCTCAATAAGGTCAATCTCCAAATTCACATCAGGTCTTCTTGAGAGGGTCTTTACAATAAAATCTCCGTCTTTAAATGTGAAAGGGAAGCCGAGCCTCGTAAGGATTTCCTTTATCTCTTCATAAGCAACCTCTTCACCAATAACATTTTTGAGTCGCTGAGACCTTAAGATAATCTCAGAGGTTTTGAATTTAGAAGGATATTCATCAAGGACATCTGTCAATTCACCACCACATATCTCAAGTATCAGGTCTACAGCCCTATCAATAGAAAAAACAAGACCTTCAATATCTGTACCTCTTTCAAATCTATAGGAGGCCTCTGTCTTGAGGCCAAGGCTTTTTGAACTTCTTCTAATGGATACTGGTGAAAAATAGGCTCCCTCAAGAAATATATTTTTTGTATGGGGTCTCACCTCAGTATCAAGGCCACCCATTATACCAGCTATTGCAACTGGTCTTTCACTATCCCAGATAAGAAGGGTATCATCGGAAAGTTTCCTTTCAATACCATCAAGGGTCTTAATCTTCTGGTTCTTACCAGCTAAGGCTACCCTTATTGTGTTTCCCTTCAATGTATCAAGGTCAAAGGCGTGAAGGGGGTGGCCGAGTTCAAGGAGGACATAGTTTGTTATATCTACAACATTATTTACAGATCTAAGGCCACACTGTTCGAGTCTCTTTTTAAGCCAATCAGGAGAGTCTTTTACACAAATATTCCGAATAACTCTTCCAGCATATCTCGGGCAGAGCTCTTCATTATCTATTATTATCCTGAAACCTGATGGAGCAGGCCTTCTGATATTAATCTGAGGCTCCTTGAATTCTTCTCTGATGGCGATTGCCACCTCCCTTGCTATCCCTGAGACAGAGAGGCAGTCAGGCCTGTTAGGAGTTATACTTATGTCAAGGATGGTTTCATCGGTGGTAGTCTCTATAGCCTCCACCTCAAGACCAAGCATGGTAAGACCACGGGCTATCTCTTCAGGTTTGATATTGAATGAAACAAACTCTCTTAACCAGTTTAAAGGGACTCTCAATATTCACCTCAATACACACCTGTCCAAAATAAATCTTAAAGGGGCATGAGGAACTATAGGCTACAGGCT
>DAISHO010000349.1:0-2225 GCA_036822495.1 Thermodesulfovibrionales bacterium | reverse complement strand
CAAGACCTGATATGAATGAGGGCGCAGAGATGCAAAAGGATGTGCCAATTGTTACCCTTGATGACTTCAAAGAGGCATCTGCCTATGCCTTTGGCACCCCTACGAGATTCGGAAATGTCTGTTCCCAGCTCAAGAATGTTATAGACCAGCTTGGACCACTCTGGATGAACAGGGTATTTGAGGGAAAACCTGCTGGTGTTTTTGTCTCTACAGGGACACTTCACGGAGGTCAGGAATCCACCATACTGTCATTAATGAATGTGCTTTTGCATCTGGGCTGTGTTATAGTTGGTGTACCCTATTCAGTGCCTGATCTTTATCTCACAAAGGGTGGTGGTGCTCCCTATGGGCCAGGTCATGTGGCAGGGGCTGATAATAAAAGAGAGATAGACGAAAACGAGGCAAATATCTGCAGGGCCTTTGGTAAAAGGCTCGCGGAGATCTGCCTCAAATTAAACAGATAATCAAGGAGGTTAATATGGCTTACAGTGCAAAGGATTATTCAAGGCTTATCGGAATGGAGGGGTTCAGTGAAACCCTGTTAAAGAATCACTTCACCCTTTATCAGGGTTATGTGACAAACACGAACAAACTCCTTGATACCCTTGAGGCAATGCTTAAAGATGGAAAGACAGGCACACCTGAGTACGCAGAACTCAAGAGGAGACTTGGCTGGGAATTCAATGGAATGAGGCTTCATGAGTATTATTTCGAAAACCTTGGTGGAAAAGGAGGGATAAATAAAGAAGGCAGGCTTGCAAAGGCTATCTCTGAGAATTTTGGTTCTTATGAGGCATGGGAAAAGGACTTTAAGGCAACGGGTAGTATGAGGGGTATAGGATGGGTGATTCTCTATCAGGATTTATCAAACGGCCGCCTTATAAACTTCTGGATAAATGAACATGATGTCTCCCATCCTGCTGGGTGCAATCCAATATTGATAATGGATGTCTTTGAGCATGCCTTTATGATTGATTACGGTCTAAAAAGGGCTGACTACATTGAAGCCTTCTTTAAGAACATAGACTGGAAGGTTGTTGAGTCAAGGCTTAAATAAGGAGGCAGTATGGTATTCATTGAGAAGGACTATGGACATATCCTCAAGAGACTTGCTGATGAGTACTTTATTCAGATAAGGTATGTACCTGACATAAGAAAATGGTCTGAAGAAAAAGGGATGGACCTTAATGAGCCAGGCTATCCCATGAGGCTTATAACTGAGAATGGTTCTCTTGTTATGGTGATACAGTCAGATATAAGGGATGAGCTTATTAATGGGATAATAAATGGCCTTTCTGTGAGGTGGTCTCTGAAGGATAATGTAAATAATCCTGCTGAACGGCTCAATAGTTTTAAGAAAAAACTCGTGTACTGCTTTTTAAAGGAGTATATAAGGACAAGACTTGACGAGGAACTCCATCAGGATGAATGGGTTATAAAGGAGATGGAAAAACTCGGATATTTTACAGAATAGGAGGAGTTATGAATGCCTTAGAGGTTGCAAGGAAGATGGAGACGGATGCCATAAAATTTTATAAGGAGGCCTCTGAAAAGACAAGGCATCCAGCAGGCAAGAAGATGTTTTTGAGTATTGTGGAGGATGAGAAAAGACATCTCCAGATGATTGAGGAATTGATTAAAGGCATGGATATCAAGCCTGAGGATGTCAGTCCAATGAAAAAGGTTAAAACTGTTTTTGAGGAACTGAAGAATCAGATGCTTCAAAGGGCAGAGGCAACAGATGATGAGCTTGAGGCCTTTAGGATTGCCAAGGATATGGAGAACGAAGGTATAGAATTTTACAAAAGGGCCTATTCAGAGGCAAAGACAGATAAGGAAAAGAAACTCTTTGAGAGACTCATCAAGGAAGAAGAACAGCATTATACAATCTTTGCAAATACCTATTTCTTTCTCTCAAATACAGGGAGCTGGTTCATGTGGGAAGAACACAGTATAGTTGATGGTGGAACACCCTGGGCTTGAAAAAGAGAAGGGTGGGAAAACCCACCCTTCTATGATTAGCATGAACTCTTACACTTACAGGTTGTTGCCATCTTCTTTGTTACCTTTCTGATTGTCATCCTGAACACCCCCTTTCAAACCCTTTCAGGGTTAGTTTCATTATACCATAAAAAGGATTTTTTTAACCCTCTTTACCCATCTGTCCAAGATAAATCTTAAAGGGGCATGAGGAACTATAGGCTACAGGCTGAAGGCTATAGGCT
>DAISHO010000348.1:0-2231 GCA_036822495.1 Thermodesulfovibrionales bacterium | reverse complement strand
CCTTACAAAGAGGATTTCAGAAGGGGGACTGAATCCCCCTTCTGTCACTAAGCCTTCTTAATCCTTACTATCATGTCTGCAAAGCCAGGGAATCCCATTATCGGGCTCAATACATCAGGGTCAACGAGCTCATTGTGGTTTGGGGTGTAGTCCTTTGTCTTGTAGGCTGGACCGAGACCCGGGCTGAATCTCCCACCAGTAGCAAAGCCGATCTTTATCACACCCGGCCTTATTCCTCCTGAGGCAAAGACCTTGCCTTTAGTTGATTTACCAAGGGGATTCTCAACTATTACGAGGTCACCATTCTTAAGCCCAAGTCTCTTTGCATCATCACTATTGATCCAGATGGTACCAACAGAATAGGTATTTGCCTTAAACTTGATTTTTATATCCTTCATCTCACCATCACCCATCGCCTCAGGTACCTCAGCCTCAAACTCCTTATTCATAGGCTGCCACGTTCCTTCAGTCTTGATCTCACCAAGCCATGGAACCATCTGTGTTCCGCTCATGGCATGGTGCACCCTGCCGCAGATGAGCTGGAAGGGATAGTCCTTTGCATATTTCTTATACTCAGTATTTGTGTAAGGGTTCCACTTTGTCTCAAACCAGTAGAATGTTGACGGAAACTTATCAAAACCGATCTCTTTAAGACCCTTTGGCACCTCACCTCCTGCCTTCTCTATCTTTTCATTATGAGATTTATACTGACCATACCGTTTTCCACCCTCTGTCCAGTCCCATTTAAACTCGATAAGCTTTGTTGATGTATTTGGAAATGCCTTATTCGGCTCATCAGCATTATGCTTTTTATACCTATACCAGCTCATGGGCCATATGGCAACCCCGTGATTCTTTCTTAGCCATTCCACTGTTACAGGCTTGCCCCTGACTTCCTTCTTTTCATGGTCTATTGTTACATCACCCTTCTCAAGGGATTCAGGTGTGCCGATGAGTTTGTAGCCTTCAGGATACTGAGGATATGGAAGTGGTGTTCCTACATTTGGCCTGCCAGGGGCAACTGCGAGCATCTCGTTCACAAAGTCCTCTTCAGTCTTATATTTCTCCCAGAAATCTTCTGGCTTAATGTCAGGGTCACCCAGCTCATGGAGTTTCTTTGCAAGCCTATTCATTATCTCTGTAGGCTTTTTGGACTCATAGAGGGGTTTAATAACAGCATCCCTGTTGTAAATGACGGGATGAGAAGGATAGATATCGCTAAGGCTCTGCCTTTCAGCATAGCTCGCCTCTGGAAGAATCACATCTGCATAGAGGGCACTTTCGAGGTTCAGTGTATCTATAAATACAAATAGCTCGAGCTTGTAATTTCCCTTTTCATCCTTAGCAGTAATAGCCTCCTTCCATCTCCATGGAGCAGAACCAGTGATTAGGCTATTTCCTGTCCTCAGTATATAGGCCTTTATTGGATAGTGATAACCCCTGAATGGACCATATCTTATGTCAACACCTTCTTTAAAGGCATTAGGGTAATCAGCAACAGCATCATCCCATGCCGCAGGGTATTTGCCACCGAAAAGGTCCATGTGAAGATGCTCAACCTCTCCTTCAACCTCTTTGCCATCAATGATCCTTTTGACCTTCTTCTTTTTAAACTGTTTTCCCGTTGCAGAACCGCCTTTGTCGGATTTTACAAGTTCGGTGTCTATGACGCCACCTGGTACATCAAAGTTTCCTGTTATCACATTCAGGGCACATCCAAGGATGGATGCACAGTACCCATTATAGTGATGTCCAGGCGACTGCATACCCCAGACAAGGGCTGCTGGTTTTGTTATTCCAAAGAGATGAGCAAGTTCCTCTATCTGGGACTTTGAAAGCCCTGTTCTATCTGCTGCCCATTCAAGGCTAAAGTAGTTAAGGCCATTTATCGGATCTTTCTTTGACCACCAGGATTTGAAGGCTGCCTCAAATTCATCCCAGCCAACAGAGTATTTTTTGAAGCTCCAGTCAATGTATCTTCTATTAGGGTCATTCTGGTTATCATTTTCAAGTAGGTATCTAAGCATTGCAGCGAAGAGGTCTCCGTCTGTCCCTGGCCTTGGTGCTAACCAGATATCAGCAGCAGTTGCAGTATTAGAGTAACAGGGGTCAATGACAACGACCTTACAACCATTTTCTACCTTTGCTCCGACTGTGCCTCTGTTTTCATAGAATATCCTGGTAGCAACAAAGGGATTCCACCCATTGTAGATAATTAGCTTTGTCTTATA
>DAISHO010000347.1:0-2235 GCA_036822495.1 Thermodesulfovibrionales bacterium | reverse complement strand
AGCCTGTAGCCTATAGTTCCTCATGCCCCTTTAAGATTTATTTTGGACAGGTGTGGTTTTCTCTATTATAAAAAACCTCTTAAGGAGATGAAGTTAATGGCAGATTTAAATTTTTCACGGGTTAAGAGCTTAAAGAGGACCTCACCCCTTTGAAAAAATATTTCCTATAAGTTATTATAATACTCATCTTAATTAAAAGATTCGGAGGTTACCATGATAACAGAGATCAGATGGCATGGCAGGGGAGGTCAGGGAACAGTTACCGCTGCAAAGGTCTTTGCTGATGCCTGTTTGAGCAGTGGAAGACATGTCCAGGCCTTTCCAGAATATGGTCCTGAAAGGTCAGGGGCACCTCTAAGGGCTTATAACAGGATAGCTGATACACCTTTGAGGCTTCACTGTCCTGTAACAAAACCTGACATCATAGTTATAGCTGATCCTACCCTTATGGATGCTATAAATGTGGCTGAAGGTGCAAAAGAAAATGCCCAGTTTCTCGTAAATACTAACCTTTCTCCACAGGAGGTAAGGAAAAAACTTAATGCCCTTCCATCCCAGAAGGTATATACTATAAATGCCACAAAGATTGCCCTCGAGACTATTGGGCGACCCTTACCAAATGCAGCCCTTGTTGGAGCAATGGCAAGGATAAGTAAGCTTGTGGACCTCAATACTGTCCTTGAAGATGTTAAAAAGAGCTTTGGCAAAAAGTTTTCCCAGAAGATAATAGATGGAAACCTTGAAGCTACAAGGCGTGGTTATGAGGAGGTAATGGAAGGATGAAGAAATGGAAGGAATTAACACCAGGATGCGTTATTACTGAATCAGGCAGTTCTGTAAAATTCAAGACTGGTTCATGGAGGACCTTCAGGCCAAGATGGATACCTGAGAATTGTATCCAGTGCCTTTTTTGCTGGATCTACTGTCCTGACATGGCTATAAAGGTAAATGATGGAAAGAGACAGGAGTTTGACTATGACTTCTGCAAAGGATGCGGTATCTGTGCAAGGGAATGCCCTGGCAAAAAGGGACAGAAGGCAATAGTGATGGAAGAGGAGGGCAGATAATATGGCAAAGGTTGTTGCAGTTACAGGAAATGAGGCTGTTGCGAATGCCCTAAGGCAGGTTGAGCCTGATGTCTGTGCAGCCTATCCAATAACACCCCAGACAGACATGATGCAGAGGTTTTCTGCCTTTGTCTCTGATGGAAAGGTAAAGACAGAGATGATCCTTGTTGAGAGTGAGCACAGTGCTATGAGTGCCTGTGTTGGTGCCTCAGCTGCGGGTGGAAGGGTTATTACTGCCACATCATCACAGGGACTTGCCTTAATGTGGGAGGTCCTCTTTATTGCCTCTGGTATGAATCTTCCTATAGTAATGCCTGTTGTTAACAGGGCACTATCAGCACCTCTTAATATCCATGGCGACCATTCTGATGCAATGGGTGCAAGGGATAGTGGCTGGATACAATTATGGTCAGAGAATGCCCAGGAGGCCTATGACAACACAATACAGGCCTTCAGGATTGGAGAGCATCCAGATGTAAGACTTCCTGTAATGGTATGTATGGACGGCTTTATAATAAGCCATTCTATTGAGAGGGTTGAGTATCTTGAGGACGAAGAGGTTAAGAGATTCGTTGGAGAATATAAACAAGTAAATCCCCTTCTCGATGTAGACCATCCTGTAAGTTATGGCCCTCTTATACTTCCTGATCTGTATATGGAATACAAGAGGCTCCAGCATGAGATAATATGGAACAGGGTAAAACCTGTTGTCCTTGAGGTTGCAGAGGAATTTTATAAACTGAGTGGCAGGAGATATGGCCTCTTTGAGGCCTACAGGCTTGATGATGCAGAGATAGGGATGGTTATACTCAATTCTGCTGCTGGTACTGCAAAGGATGTGGTAGATGAAATGAGGAATAGAGGGATAAAGGCTGGCCTTTTGAAGCCGAGGCTCTTTAGACCTTTTCCTTATGAAGAGGTTGGAGAGGTCCTCAGACACCTAAAGGCACTATGTGTTATGGATAGGGCAGATTCCTTTGGTGCCTATGGCCCCCTCTTTACAGAGATTGCCTCAAGCCTGTATTCTTATAAAGAAAGACCAATTCTCATAAACAAGATCTATGGCCTTGGAGGAAGAGATTTCATGCCAGAGGATGCTGAGAAGGTATTTCTTGAACTGAAAGATATTGCGTCCTCAGGAAAGATAAAATCTGCAAAAGAATACCTT
>DAISHO010000346.1:0-2236 GCA_036822495.1 Thermodesulfovibrionales bacterium | reverse complement strand
GTCGGAAAGAAGACCTCATTTAGAAGGGATTGCGACCTTCCTGCATCACAGAAAGTAATTCTTCAGGGTTGTCGGAAAGAAGACCTCATTTAGAAGGGATTGCGACAATGTCAGCCCCTTGAACAGTTCAGAGACTCCATTTTGTCGGAAAGAAGACCTCATTTAGAAGGGATTGCGACGTCAACCTCAATGTCAAGAAGATTGTCAAGTAGGTCGGAAAGAAGACCTCATTTAGAAGGGATTGCGACTCCCTCTCTTCTTTTGGAAGTTTTATTTCTAAATTTCAGTCGGAAAGAAGACCTCATTTAGAAGGGATTGCGACGTTGCTCATCCTGTTGGGAATTCCATATGGCTCATCAAGATGGTCGGAAAGAAGACCTCATGCCAAGCTCCCTTCACTCCGAGGTGCAGGTTTTTGTGCCGAGATGCAAGTTGTGGAGAATCTCTGTTTAGCTATGATTTTTTTGAGGTTTTTTCCATCTCTGCTTTGTAAGCATTATCATTTTTATATGAAAGATGGAAATTTGATAAAAGATGTAAATAAGGGAAAGGTTACTTCGCCACTCCTCTAAAACCTGAGGGTTGCTTTAAGCCTGAGGGGATTCAAAAGGAGGTCGAGGCCATCATTTATGGATTTAACTACTATATTAGAAGAGCTAAAGGCATCAACGGCACATCCTTCATCAAGTATTACAGCAATGCCAATCCTTGCTATACGAAGCATCTTTCTGTCGTTGTTCCCATTGCCAAAGGCTATAACCTTATCCGGACCAAGTCTTTTTATGAATTCCTCTTTTTGAATATCATGGTCTTCACCTGTGAGGATATGGACACCACAATTTATACCCCTGAGTTCTTCCCTTGCCCTCCCAAAGGTATCTGCTGTGAGGATATGGATTGTTAGAAAGTCTGCTATCCTGTTAAGCCTTTCTCTAACACCTGTGATGAGCTTTCCGTCAACAGAAAGGGTTCCTGTAAAATCAGACACCAGATGCTCAAGCTTTACAAAACCAAAACCAGGTATATCAAGTTCAAACATAGCTTATTCTTTATTTTAGCTGAAAAGGCCGATTAGTTTACAAAGGCCCGCACTTACTAACGGTTACTTTGCCACTATACCTCCTATTTGAGACCTTATGCCTATTTTAAAAGCCCTTTTCAATTTGTTTTAGACAGCAGTTGCCTTATGATTTCTGATCCCCTGATTCTGAATCAGTAACTTCATCCTTTCTGATAAATGTAGGAAAATCAATTGGGTCATCATATCGAAAAAGTTCCTGTGGAAGTTCAAAATTATCAAGGGATTTTGAAAGGACCCTTTTAGCACCCGATATCTTAGGTTGTGGGTCTGTAACCTGCTTTTTTAGACCTAATTCCTCACTTCTAATCATCGATACCTGTTTCATCTCATCACCTTGTTTATCCCTCCCACCAGAATAATCAGCAGCCACTATCGTAACCTTTGCTGTATTATTCAAAGTCTCATCAATTACAGCACCAAATATGAGATGAACATCATCATGCACAGCATCATAGATAAATGAACATGCCTCATAAACTGTATCTATGTCCAGGTCTGGTCCACCTGTTATATTCAGCAATACCCGCCTTGCACCCTCTATATCTGTATCCTCAAGAAGGGGATTTGTAATGGCCCTCCTCGCTGCCTCAATGCCAGAGTTCTTGCCGGAGGCAATACCAATACCCATAACAGCCTTTCCTGCACCGCTCAGTATAGTCTTCACATCAGCAAAATCAAGGTTTATAAGCCCTGGTTTGAGTATTAAATCAGTTATACCCTGAACAGCCTGTCTTAGTACATCATTTACAAGCTCAAAGGCCTTTGTGAGTGACATACCCCTTTCAGCCACCATCTTTATCCTATCATTGGGGATCAATATGATAGAGTCCACATTCTTTTTCAACTCTTCAATTCCCTTCTGAGCGTTCTCTATCCTCTTCTTTCCTTCATAATAAAAGGGCTTTGTTACAACTGCCACTGTCAATATGCCAAGTTCTTTTGCAATAGCAGCAATAACTGGAGCTCCTCCTGTGCCTGTGCCTCCACCCATACCAGCAGTTATGAAAACCATATCAGAACCCTTTAGAATCTCCTCTATTCTTGAAGAATCCTCCATAGCTGCAGCCCTCCCCAATTCTGGATTGGAGCCTGCTCCTAATCCCTTTGTAACCCTTGCCCCGATCTGCATCTTTAATGGTGCAAGGGAAAGGGAAA
>DAISHO010000345.1:0-2252 GCA_036822495.1 Thermodesulfovibrionales bacterium | reverse complement strand
GAAAAGAAGCTTTCTCTTTCAAGGACATGGTTGCTCATTTTTTCACCTCCTTCTGCTCAGATTTGAATAACTCATCCCTGTGTTTTACTGCTGCATAGACCATCCCAAACAGGGCAGGCCATACTGTGAATACTACAGGAACAGCACCGAGAAATCCCTTTACCTCTTCTATGAGCGGTCTCTTTGGTATATTTGTTGGAAAACCGAGGTATTCAAATGGTACAGGAGAGATATACATCCAGGAAGTGCCGCCTGCCTCATGCTCTCCATAGATGTGATTCACATATCTTTGAGGATTCCTCATGATTTTTTCCCTTGCAAGGTTTATTAAGTCCTTTCTCTTCCCAAAGGTTATTGCTCCAGCAGGACAGGCCTCAACGCAGGCAGGAAGCCTTCCAGCCTTTATCCTTGGATAACACATTATGCACTTAACAATCTTTGGTTCAAGGGCGCTCTCATAACTATAGGCAGGCACATAAAAAGGACAGGCTATCATACAATATCTGCAACCAAAGCACTTTGAAGGGTCATAGAGGACAGGACCCTCTGGTGTCTTCTCGTAGGCATGGATGGGGCAGGCACTTGCACAGGCTGGTTCATTACAGTGATTGCACTGGATCTTTCTGAAGATAAACCTGTTCTTATCCCTCGGGTCTTCAAATCTGTTTACAACTGTATAGGCCTTTGCATCAGGTCTTCTTTTGTAATTAAAGACAGAGCCATCATCAAAGGGGATTGAGGGCTGAGGAAGGGCATTTGCCTCATTGCAGGCCCTCTCACAACTCCTGCATCCAACGCATTCGCTCAGGTCTGTGAGGCATCCAAAGCTATCAGGCCATCCAGAGAATTCCTTATAGGCTAATGATGTTTCTGGTTTCAATATGAGGGCACCTCCAATAGCACCTGTTAATTTGAGAAAATCCCTTCTTGAAAGTCCTTTTTTCATGGTGACCTCCTTTCTGCCTTCTGGGTCTTAAGGGTATGGCATCTCTGGGTGCAACCCTTTGGCTCTACCCCTAAGCTCTCCATACCCCTGTGGCACTGGAAGCAGGCCCTGTGATAGGCTACCTTCAGGTCTGGCATCTTTGGAAACTCTGGATTAAATTGAGAATGGCAATTCCTGCAGGCCATGAAATTCCTATGGACAGAGTTTTTAAAGAGTGAAGGTGTTACATGATGACAATCCTTACAGGAAAGGGATTCATTTTTCTGGTGTTCGTGATGGCACCCTGAACATCCCTGTGAGAACTGGATATGTTTTTCATGATCAAACTTAACGGGTGTGTATTTATCACTTATGCTATTGAGCACAATCAATTTGGGATATGAAATGGACCCTGCTCTCTGATAAAAGAGCAGGGTGGATAAGAGGAACAGCAAAAAGATTAAGAAGAGCCTCTTCATTTTGTAACCTCCTTTTTTTCCTTCTTTTTCCTGCCAGCAAGATAGGCCTCTGTAGGTCTCCATCCAAATATGGCTATCCTGTTTCCAAGGGTGACAAGACCATTAAAGGCAGTTACAGCAAGGGCACCGAAAAAGCTAAAAGGAAGTATCACCACATAGGCAAGGGCAACAAAGGGTGCTGATAGGGCTTTGAGGAGTGTCTTTGCTGTTTCTTTGTAGCCCGTCTTTTTAATATACTCAAGGTCTTCCTTAGCCGTCTCAACGAGTCTCCTGAAGGGTTTTGGTTTGAGGATCTCTGCATAGATTATGTAGAGAGCGATGAATGATATGGCGATAAGATATTCCACACCCTTTACATGGGTTATAAAATCAAATAGTGTCTTCATAATGAACCTCCTTTCAGGGACATGATGTCCCTATTTCTTTGGAGTCTTTTTTCTTCCTGAAAGATAAGCCTCCATGGGTCTCCAGCCAAAGGCTGCAATGGTTCTTACAAGACTCACGAGACCACCACCAAGCCTTCTTAATGTAAGGACAGCTATCATGGCCAGGCCAATAAATGGGAGAAATATCACATAGGCAAGACCAATAATAGGTCCAAGGATCAATGAAAGCCCTGGTGGCATCCTTGCTGGTACATTTGCTCTCATATCTCTGGTGTATCTCATCTTCCTCACCTCCTTTCGATTACACAATAGCAGAAAAGAGGTGTGAATTAAATTGGAAGAAATACCTAAGAGGTATAGGAAAAATATCCTGGGGAGGAAGGAAATTTATCCAATTAGAGGGAAATTCACTGCTGTCCAAAACAAATTGGAAGGGGCTTTTAAAATAGGCTGAAGTAGGCT
>DAISHO010000344.1:0-2267 GCA_036822495.1 Thermodesulfovibrionales bacterium | reverse complement strand
ACTTTCCCTGTCAGTAAAAGATAGGTATCTAATTATTAATAGAGTGGCAACTGTTACTTCGCCACCAGAGGAGCCTGAATCTCTTCTTCACCTTGCTACTGGGGCTGGTCTAAAGGTGGCTGGATGGCTTCCTGCTGACCCTTTAATCGAGGAGTATGACCTGAAAGGCATACCTGCTGTAAAACTGCCAGAAAGTTCCCCACTTTTGAAAAACTTTTATCAAATCTTAAATAGCCTGATTAGTTAGTGAATTAGATTCTAACTCACTAAATCACTTGCAACTAACTCACTACTTTAGCTGTGCTATAATAAAATCATGGCAAGGCTGAACTCCTATCTCGCCACAACTGTTACTTTCGCCACCAAAGTCCACCATATGATTTCTTCCATGATTAAGAATCTCAGAGCTCGACTGAGTTTTTATTATGCCTTTTTTGGCAACCTTACCCTTAAGCAGAAGCTAATCCTCATAATGGTAGGGCTCTCCTTTATCCTTTTAAGCAGTCTCCTCTTTCTGTATTATCAGGCTGAAAAGATCCTCTACAGGAATCTTGAAGACCAGATAGCTGACCTTTCAAAGATAATTCAGGTCGGTGTGGAGGAGGTTACTGGTGCTTCTGATGAGAAGAGGCTTATGGAGTATCTCAATAAGCTTAAGTCAAAAGGTATAAAAGAGGTCTCTATAATAAGCAATACCGATGAGATTCTTGCAAGCACCAATCCAGAAAAGATAGGCAGCGATATAAATCCAAGAAAAAAAGAGATGATTATAAGGGCAGAACTCGGTGAGCCTGTTACAGCTGAGGGCAAGACATACAATGTGATTATTCCGGTTATTACTAACAATGAACACTATGGATATCTCCACCTGAAGATAAATACAGATGATTTTTCAAAGATGCTCAAGATTAATCTCTACAAGAGGATTATTGTTACAATGGCAATATTTGGAATAGGTATAGTTGTCATTGTTTTTCTTTCGTCTCATTATACAAGGCCTGTTCAGGATTTAATAGTTGCAGTCAGGAAGATAATGGCGGGTGATTTCAATTATCATTTATCTGTAAGGTCAAATGACGAGATAGGAGAACTCAGCAAAAGTATCAATAGCATGGTTAAGGTGCTCGAAAGGGAACAGAGGCTTCAGGAGAGTTTGAGGAAGGCTGAACATCTTGCAACAGCAGGACAGCTGGCAAGGGAGTTTGCCCATGAGGTGAGGAACCCCCTTAATTTCATAAATCTCACCATTGACCATGTGAGGTCAAAGCTTATTTCGTTGAATGGTGAAGGAAATAATTCATTCAATAAAGAGATACAGCTTCTTGATACAGTGAAAAGGGAGATTCACAGGCTTGATGGTCTTGTAAACAGTTTTCTTGAGTATGCAAGACCCTTAACGGTAAAAAAACAGAAGATAGATTTAAAGGCCCTTATCGAAGATATTGTGGAGCTCGTAAAGGCAAAGGCAGAGTTTATGGGAATTTGCATAAGTTCAGACTATAAGCAGTTGGTGGCGGAAGTAACAGTTGAGGGAGAGATTACCATAGAAGCTGACCCTGACCTTTTGAAGACAGCTGTGATTAATATTATCAACAACTCCTTTCAGGCAATGCCCGATGGTGGTCTCTTGAGTATAAAGGTGTGGTGTGAACACAGGAATGTTTTTGTGGAGATAGCTGATACCGGAAGCGGGATACCCTCAGATAAGATTGAAAGGGTCTTTGAGCCCTTTTTTACTACGAAGGAGAAAGGTATAGGCCTCGGTCTCTCTACAACAAAGCGAATAATAGAAGAGCATGGTGGTAATATATCATTAAGAAGTACAGAAGGTAAGGGAACTGTGGTGACCTTCAGCTTGAGTAAGGAGGGGTGAGGATGCCAGGTGTTTTAGTTGTGGACGATGAGGAGGCTCAAAGAGATATAATTCTTACTATTCTCAGGGATGAAGGGATTGAGGCAAGGGCTGCCGGCACGTCTGAGGAGGCCCTTGAATTAATAAAGAAGTATGAGCCAGAGGTCGTCCTTACAGACCTGAGGCTCGGCAATGGAGACGGGATTCAATTGATGGAGAAGGTTCTTGCTGAACCCTTCGATGGGTGGCGAAGTAATAGTTGGAGGCCTCCATCCTTCATAATCCTTACTGCTTATGGCACAATCAATTCAGCTGTGGAGGCTGTTAAAAAAGGTGCCTTTGATTACCTTACGAAGCCCGTTGACAGGGATGTCCTTTTGCTCACCATAAAAAGGGCCCTTGAGAGGGAAAGGCT
>DAISHO010000343.1:0-2359 GCA_036822495.1 Thermodesulfovibrionales bacterium | reverse complement strand
TATCCCTGACGCCTGTAGCCTTATGCCTGTAGCCTGTTCTTTGGCCTTATGCCCAATTCAAAACTTTATTTTGGAGAGGTGTGTCATGGATAAAATAAAGGCCCTCATAGAAGGAAGACTGTCCAATCCCTTTGAAGTCCTCGGACCGCATAGAAAAAAAGATGGATTCGTTGTGAGGGTTTATCTTCCCCATGCAAAAAAGGCATGGATTATTTCTAATAATAAGAAGTACGAACTGAAAGAACGGTTACTGGATGGCGAAAATAACAGGTCTGGAATCTTTGAGATTGAGCTGAAGGAGCCTGTAGAAAAACATTATAAAGTGAAAACCATTAATCATGACAATACAACAGAAGAATTCATAGACCCCTACTCCTTCATAAGACCTGTCCTTGGTGAGCTTGACCTTTATCTTATCAATGAAGGTAAACACCACAGAATCTATGAAAAACTCGGTAGCCACATAATTGAGATAGATGGCATTAAGGGTACCCATTTTGCCGTGTGGGCACCAAATGCAGAAAGGGTGAGCGTGATTGGCGAATTTAATAGATGGGACTCCCGCAGACATATGATGAGGGTTCTGGGAGATTCAGGTATATGGGAACTCTTTATCCCTCATGTAGAAGAAGGGGCAATGTATAAATACGAGATTCGCTCGAGATACCATAATAACATAATCAGGATAAAATCAGACCCTTTTGGAGCCTATTCAGAACTAAGGCCAAAGACAGCATCAATTGTTGTTGATATAAATTCCTACAGATGGAATGATTCCGAATGGATGGAGAGGAGAAAAAACTTTAATCCCTATGAATCTCCTGTATCTATATACGAGGTTCACCCTGGCTCATGGATGCGCGTCCCTGAAGAAGGAAACAGGTTTCTTAACTACAGGGAACTCGCCTACCATCTTATACCCTATGTAAAGGAGATGGGATTCACTCATATAGAACTCATGCCAGTGACAGAGCATCCCTTTGACGGCTCCTGGGGATACCAAACAACAGGTTATTATTCAGTCACTAGCAGATACGGAAAACCAGAAGACTTTATGTATTTTATAGACAAATGTCACCAGAATGGAATCGGCGTAATTCTTGACTGGGTACCCTCACATTTTGCATCAGATGACCATGGCCTGAGATTCTTTGATGGTACATGTCTTTATGAACATGAAGACCCGAGGAAAGGGTATCACCCTGACTGGTCAAGCCTTGTATTCAACTATGGAAGAAATGAGGTAAAAAACTTTCTTATTGGGAGCGCCCTCTTCTGGCTTGATAAATACCACATAGATGGTCTCAGGGTTGATGCAGTCGCATCAATGCTCTATCTCGATTATTCAAGAAAGGAGGGAGAGTGGATTCCAAATATATACGGCGGAAGGGAAAATCTTGAGGCTATAGAGTTTTTAAAATACTTCAATGAAACAGTTCATCTCAATTTTCCTGGTGTCCTCACCATCGCAGAGGAGTCCACTGCCTGGCCCATGGTATCAAGGCCAACATATCTAGGAGGTCTTGGCTTCAGCATGAAGTGGAATATGGGATGGATGCATGACACCCTTGAGTACTTTTCAAAAGACCCCATATATAGAAAATATCACCAGAATAATCTCACATTCAGTCTTCTTTACGCCTTTACAGAAAACTTCATCCTTCCTTTAAGTCATGACGAGGTCGTCCATGGAAAGGGCTCACTCATCGGGAAAATGCCCGGAGACAACTGGCAGAAATTTGCAAATTTGAAGGCCCTTTATGGTTACATGTTTGGCCATCCAGGAAAAAAACTACTCTTTATGGGAAATGAATTTGGTCAGTGGAGAGAATGGGACTATCATTCAAGTATAGACTGGCACCTCCTTCAGTATGAATCCCACAGGTCAATACAGTTATTTGTAAGAGACCTCAATAGACTACTCTTAAATGAACCTTCATTATATGAAAAAGACTTTGAGCATACAGGATTTGAATGGATAGATTTTAATGACGCAGAAAACTCTGTTATATCCTTTATGAGAAAGGCAAAGAACCCCGAAGATTTTCTATTATTCGTTTTCAATTTTACACCTGTTGCGAGATTCAATTATCGAATAGGTGTGCCTTTGCCCGGATACTACAGAGAGATTCTCAATAGTGACTCTTCTATCTACTGGGGAACAAATCTCGGCAACAGGGGTGGACTCTATGCGGAAAAAATACCTTCCCATAATAGACCCTATTCATTAAACCTTGTGCTTCCACCTCTTAGTGTGGTTATTTTTAAAAGGAGTGATTAAGGTAGGCGATAGATATAAATAAAGATGGTAGGCGCGAAGGGGATCGAACCCTTGGCCTCTTCCGCGTCAAGGAAGCGC
>DAISHO010000342.1:0-2365 GCA_036822495.1 Thermodesulfovibrionales bacterium | reverse complement strand
AGCTTCCTGTTGTGGTTATTGTTCCAAAAGACGAACTATATGAAAAGGTCCTCTCAAACATGCAGGAAGTTAAATCAAGAGGAGGGATAATCATCTCAGTCCTTACCGAAGGTGACAGAGATGCAAGGGCTCTTTCAGACTATGTAATAGAGATACCAGAGACGAATAAATATCTTTCAACAGTTCTGAGTTCAGTTCCTCTTCAACTTCTTGCCTATTATGTAGGAGTTATAAAAGGCTATGATGTGGATCAGCCAAGGAATCTTGCCAAGAGCGTTACAGTGGAGTGATTAATTAACAGCCTCTTTCTTCTTTACAGAAACACCTTTTTCAAGGCTCTCTTTTATATTACTGAGTATTTCCTGAAGCTGTCTGAAATTAATAAGATCAATCGTTATCTTAAATAGAAAGCTCAAGACCTTGCCTGGTCTTATATAGCCAGCCTCAATAGAGAGAACTGTCTTATCTTCAAAACTCTTGAATGTAATATTTTCTCTAATTGGAAGGAATTCATGCATCTGTAGCACAATCCTTTTGTTATTAACGAGCTCTATCACCCTTCCCTTTCCACTAAGATTAATTCCTTTAATCCTGAACCTCCACTCAAAGATATCTCCTTTTCTCAAAACAGGTGAGCCATTTTTTATCTCAACAAGATTTGTTACAAAATGAGGCCAATTTTCAGGGTTTGAAATAAACCCGAAGACCTCTTCGAGAGGCCTGTTTATTACAACTGAACCAGAAGTGAGAACTTTGAATTCCTCTTCCCTTTCCCTTCCACCTTCCAGTCTTTTCAAAAGGGCCTCCACCTGAGGAGGAATCCTTCCAAGACTTCCAAGTTTGTTGACAATAAAGGAGCTATTCATTATTAGTTTCATGCTTGAAAGTATATATCTCCTCTTGAATTCATCATTAATATTGAGGAGTTCTCCAAGCTTTCCCATATAAAAGCTCTGATAGCAATCAATCACAGCCCTGTCAAGCTCTTCAATGGTCATGTTAACAGGCTTTATAACAGGATCTATAAGATTATATTTCCTGTAATCATTTACCACAATATAAGGTTTCAATTCCTCATACATATCAGCATAGGGCCACGGGGCAAGGCAGAGATAATGGGCAAAATCAGGATTGTATATCTTTGAAAGCCTCAGGGTCTTCTGGATTGACTCTCTGGTCTCTTCTGGAAAGCCAAGGATAAAACTCGTCTCACTTATCATGCCGTGTTCATGGATAAGCCTTAATGCCTCAATGCCCGTCTCCACTTTTATATCCTTCTTTATAAGGTCAAGGGTCTCCTGGTCAGTGGATTCAACTCCAATATAAACATGAACCACACCAGCCTTCCTATATTTATGGAGTATGTCTTTATCCCTGATGATGTCTTCTGCCCTCGTCTCCATGAGGATATAGATTCCGAGGTTTCTTTCAATCAGGAGGTCAAGAATCCTTTCCCACCTGTTCCTGTCATTCGTTGGATATTCATCAGTTATAAGAAAGACATTCACACCATAATCCCTGTTCAGATGTTCTATCTCTTTTATCACATTCTCTGGTCGTCTTGGTCTCCATATCTGCTTCCAGAACTTCTGCTGCGAACAGAAGGTGCAGCTATGGTTACATCCTCTCGATGTGCTTATTGCACCAAGCCTGCTATTGGGAATTACAAAATATCTGTAATCCTTCCAGTCAATAAGGTCCCAGGCTGGTGTAAGGGTGTCAAGATCCTCGATAAAGGGCCTCGAAGGTGTGGAGGTAATTCTGCCATCTTTTCTAAAGGCAATACCTCTGACAGCCTCAAGCTCTTCCTGATTCTCTATTGCCTCCAGAAGCTCTACAAGTGTTATCTCACCTTCCCCACGAACAACATAGTCAACAAAACTATTGGCGAGAACCTCCTGATAAAGAAATGTAGGATGGACTCCACCGATTATTGTCTTTATCTCTGGATTGACCTCTTTTGCAATCCTTAATATCTCGAGACTATCCATAACAGTGGATGTTATGGCTGTTGTTGCAACATAGGCTGGTTTAAGGTCTTCTACAGTCCTTTTTATCTCTACAAATCCATGCTGCTTTGTCATGGCATCATAAATAACTGGCTCGAAGCCGTATTTTCTGACCTCTCCAGCAAGATAGGCAAAGGTAAGGGGAGCCCACCTGCCTGCAACCTCAACAACTCCACAATGATAAGGAGGGGTAATAAATAGGACTCGTCTATTCATGAGATTATTTTAAACAATAAGAAATCAATTTTCAAGTGAAATTTTTGTTTGGTAGTGTAAAATCTTCTATGTAAATTTGCAAAAGGGACAAAAAAGGTGTATCCTCCACTGGTTAAACTTTAAAAATTTTTAAAAAGGAG
>DAISHO010000341.1:0-2368 GCA_036822495.1 Thermodesulfovibrionales bacterium | reverse complement strand
ATTGGAGGAATTTACATAAGTGAAAAATGGTGCTTAAGCTATTTGTCAAGAAGAGACACCAGGAAATAAGATTAAGATAATCCCTTCATAAAATGCTAACGCATTTTTGTTGCATTTTTTAAAAATATTATGTTATTCCACTGCTGTCCAAAACAAATTGAAAAGGGCTTTTAAAATAGTCATAAGGCCTCAAATAGACTTAATATAGGCAAATTAGGCTATAGGCTGAAGGCTTAAGGCTGAAGAAAAATAATTCCTTAAAGGAAACTTCAGCCTTAAGCCTGTTGGAACTTCAGTCTTATGCCCATTCAAAACTTTATTTTGGACAGGTATGACCTTGATACAGAGTCTAATAGGGATAATGATTTTAAATGGATAGCGAGCGTATTCCCTGCGGTTTACCACAGATTCAAGTGAGCGAATATGATAAAAAATATTTCCTTGCATTAAAGCTCCTGTAACTTGCCAAAGGGAATCTTCAATTCATGCCATTTGAAAACTCCTCCTTAAAAATTATATTGTTAATGTTAAGCCATTGGATGCTTTCTCTTGCATGAAATAATGATTAAAAGTTATTCTAAATTATGGGGTAAGGGTAACGGGGAAAGAGGCTATCCTTGAGATTTTTGACCTTCTTGAACTACCGGCCTTCGAGGTTGGTGATCGAGAGGTTCTTCTTTGCCAGAACCAGAAGGCATACAGTTTATTCAATTTAGAAGATAATATATCCGGGGGTTCCATCTGGGAGCTTTTAAAGGCAGAGTTTCTCTCAGGAGATGAGGTTCTAATTAAGCTGAATGATGGTGATATATTTATTGGAAGGATAAAGATAATAAATTTTTATGATACTACCCATATAATAGCCCTGCAGGATATAACAGACCAAAAGATAGGTGAACTTATAAATGAACTGAGCTGGATTGTAAATTCCTCCTTGAGCATAGGAACCATCTTCAGGATTATGGCCTCTGAGATAAAGAGATTGATTCCCTATGACAGGGCAAGTCTTCTTCTTTATGATGAAAGGACTGACAGGCTCACCATCTATGCCCTTGATACAGAGATGAATACCCTCCTCAAAAAAGGTGTAAAAGCACCTGTTGAAGAGACCTCTGCAGGGTGGGTTATAAGAAATAATAAACACTGGATTAATTATGACCTTCAAGCCTTTATGCCCTTCAGACTTGACAGTAAGCTCTTCAAAGAGGGTATCCGTTCTACGATTAGTATCCCTCTTTATAAAGACAGGATACTCGGTGTTTTTAATCTCGACTCCAGAGGACCCCGCATGTACTCTGAGAAGACCCTCCGGATTCTCAATCCTGTGGCAAAACATATCTCCATTGCCCTCGAAAATGCTATTCTATTTGAAGAACTTACCAAGGAGAAAAAAGAATGGGAGAGGACCTTTGACGCCATAACTGATATGGTCTGGATCGAGGACGACACCCTGAAGGTTATAAGGGCAAACCAGGCCCTCCTTGCAAGGACAGGCTATAGTGCAATATCAATAAGGGGTGTGGATTGCATGGAGCTCCTCGGGAGGATAGGTGTTATAACTCAGGAGTGTCTTTGCATTGATACATTTATAACAAAGAGGGCTTCATTTAAAGAGCTTAAAGGCACAGGTGGACGGACTTTCCATTTTTGGGCTTATCCATTGATTGACGAGGAGGGAAGACTTTATGCAACAGTCCACTATCTCAAGGATGTTACATCCCAGAAACTTATGGAACAGCACCTTATAAAAACAGAAAAGCTTGCTGCCATCGGCACTCTTGCAGCTGGCATTGCCCATGAGATAAATAATCCCCTTACAGCTATAGCAACCTGTGCAGAAGCACTTATTGAAAGGAGCAAGAAGGCCACATTGAGAAGGCTCAGGGATTTTGATGACTTTCCGGAATACCTCGAGATTATCTATAAAGAGATATTCAGATGCAAGGAGATACTCGAAAGCCTTCTTGAATTTGCAAGACCTTCTGGAACCACCTTCAGGGAGATAGATATCAACGAGATAATGAAAGAGGTGATTCTTCTTGTAAAACACAGGGCAAAAAACCTGAAACACAATATAGAGCTCAATCTCCAGAGGGACCTCCCGAAGGTTTATGGAAATCCTGGAAACCTGAGGCAGGTCTTTCTGAATATCATACTCAATTCCCTTTATTTTACTCCTGAAGGTGGAACTATAAGTATCTCCACGGAGATAGATGATGGCAATGACCAGAGATTCAGCCCAGATGTGCTTCCTGTGAAGGTTTCTATTGCCGATACTGGCCCTGGCATCCCTGAGGATGTGAAACAGAGGATCTTCGACCCCTTCTTTACAACAAAACCGGTGGGTGAGGGTACAGGTCTTGGCCTT
>DAISHO010000340.1:0-2377 GCA_036822495.1 Thermodesulfovibrionales bacterium | reverse complement strand
TTACCCTTTATATCAAGCCTTGCTGTGAGGTCTCCTCCTGCGAGTCGCTCTGAAACTGCATTTATATTTTCAACAGGCTTTATAATGAGTCTGTTTAATTGATATATGAGAATCCCTGCAATGATAAGGAGGCTCAGTATGATTTGGACAAATGTTGAACCTATATCCTTTTTCATCATTGCTCGAAGGTCTTCTGTAGAGATACCCATCACTACATAACCAGATACATCCTCAGCAACTATAATAGGTTCTTTTAACTCTATGAGGTCTTTATCTTCTCTGTCCTTCTTCTTTTCTCTCAGTATAGAGCCATCTTTTTTCACCACCTTTATATAGAAGACCTCTTTCTGTTCAATGGATTTATTCAGGGCCTCGTCAAGGAGGGTAAAATCCATGGTCAGTAGGCTGTAGGAGCCTATCCCGCTTATGAGTCTTGCAACAGCAAGACCCTTTGCCTTAAGGTTTTCTTTTGCCTCTCTGTAATGGTCAAAAAATTATAACCCCACATAAGGGTCATAACCACAGCAAGGATTACAATAATAGAGATGTTTATCTTAGCCCTGAGACCTGAGCTCTTAAACATTGATTACTTTATCCTCACAAAGCCATTTTTCTCAACAATAGCCTGCCCTTCAGGAGAGAGCATAAAATCAATGAACTCCTTTGCCTTACCCGTTGCAGGGCCTTTGGTGATAAGATTAATCTGTCTTGATACCTTATATTTCTTCGCCTTTATGTTCTCAGGTGTTGGTAGATAACCATCTACTTTTATAATCTTGACCTTTTTTGTATCTATTACTGCTGTTGCAAGAGGTCCTATTGCCCCGGGTGTATTGCCAACAGTCTCGCTTAAGGTCAACATGGGTGATATAATCGCACCTTCTGCATAGGGCTCTTTATCCATAAGGAGCTCCTGAAATTCCTCCCGGCAAGCACATCCAGGTGTGCTAATAACAATCTTTACAGGAAGGTCTGGCCCACCAAGTTCCTTCCAGTTCTTTATCTTTCCTGTCATTATGTCCTTGATAGTCTTTGATGAAAGGTTGTCAAAAGGTATGTCCTTGTGGGCAACTACACCAACAGCACCCCATGCAATAGTATAGGCTACTATCCCCTGGTCAATCTCCTCTTTCTTTAAGTCCCTCGATACGCCCCCTATGTCAACAACTCCTCCAAGGACTGCCTTTATACCAGCTCCTGAGCCTCCACCTGATAATCCAAGCTTTATACCTGTTTTTTTCTCAAAGGCAGGGGCAGCATCCTTCATAATGCCTTCAAGGACAGTTACGGAGCCTGCATACTTGAGGTCAACAGCCTGAGCTGCGTTAATTGTTAAGAACAGATAAATGAACACGAAAATACTCACGAATGTCTTCATCTTCTCCCTCCTATAAGTTTTTTGAGGGGTTTAAAAACCCATATCAATCTTACATGCAAATAATCTTTCTGTCAACTATTATTCTGTCTGGACTATAATGGCTGGATAACCCTCTTCTGCCAGTCTTGAGGCTATGGTCATTGCACCTTCAAGGTCTGTGAATCTTCCAATCCTTACCCTGAAGAAGACTTCATTATTCACCCTGCTTTCAAGGATATAGACACTGGCATATCTTATCTCGAGGGCATCCCTGAGCCTCAGGGCATTCTGCCTTTCCCTGAAAGAACCAACCTGTATTGTAAAGGGTCCTCTTATACCGAGGGTCTTAACCTCTTTTTTATAGCTGTAATCCCTTCCGATATATTCGATCCTTACAGGAGCTGTGCCCTGAGCTATGAGACCTATTTCACGGGCTGCTCCATAGGAAAGGTCGATATCCCTTCCAGGGACAAAAGGCCCTCTGTCATTAACAACACATTCAACACTTTTTTGATTGCTGAGATTGGTTATCCTCAGCCTTGTTCCAAAGGGATAATCCCTGTGGGCGCAGGTCTTTTTATACATATCAAAGGGCTCTCCTGATGATGTAGGTCTTCCATGAAATTCTGCACCATACCATGAGGCAATGGCTGTTTTTGTTCCATAGGACGAGACCTCGTATCTTGGTGCACAGGAAGAGATCAGGACACTTAGAACACATAGAGCAGTAGCCCAGAAGTGCAAAGGTTTTTTAAAGGGAATAAATATTAGTAATAATTTAGTTTTTCCAAAAGAGCACGGCATGACTGTCTTCTCGGCCTATAATATGTATCTGCTGAGGTCTTCATCACCAGCAATGTCCATTAGTTTCTCTCTCACATATTCCCTGTCAATCGTTATCTCCCCAGGTTTTTCAGGTGCCTCAAAGGATATGTCTTCAAGGAGCTTTTCAAGGACTGTATGGAGCCTCCTTGCACCAATGTTTTCTGTCTTTTCATTTACCCATGCAGAAATGGAGGC
>DAISHO010000339.1:0-2380 GCA_036822495.1 Thermodesulfovibrionales bacterium | reverse complement strand
GCATGTGTTAGGCACGCCGCCAGCGTTCGCTCTGAGCCAGGATCAAACTCTCAATGGAAACTTTTGCTTAAAAGCCTACCCATGTTTTCAAAGAGCATTACTCCCCGCGATACCTTACTGCTATAAGCCTTGCGAGGCAAGGTCTACAGGTGGGTGCCTTGGAAGATGCTTAGGCTTCCCCTCCCCTAAGTTGGTTTGGGGCATGCACACCACAATCCTCCGCTGGCTCCCTAACTCTTGTTGTTCCCTCAGCTTACTTTAGCAGAAAAGGTATCGCAGAGAAAAATAAAAGAGTGAAGATAACTCTTTTGTTATCTTATAAAAGAGCACTCTGAACTTTCAATTTTATTTTACCATTTTTAAGAAGTTTGTCAAGGGATTAAAATTAGAAAAAATTGGCCAATTAAGGCAATAATAGGATAATTTTTGCATTTTTCAAGTTTTTTTGCCAATTTTAAAAGATTCTGAATAGATTTCTTATATTTACAAGTTCATCATAGGGTCTTTGAACCTCTTTGAGCCTGTAATCTTTATATATCTTAACAGAAAGACCTTCAGAAAGGATAGTCTTTATGGTGCCGTCCCTTGATGTAATTTTAATATTTGAGCCTTTAAGTAATAATAAAGTCTCTTTATGAGGATGGCCATAAGGATTATCAGGTCCTGCGCTAATAATTGATAGGGTTGGTGAGACAAGTTCAAAGAAACTCCTGTGAGCAGAATACTTGCTTCCGTGGTGTGGAACTTTTAATACATCTGAGCTTAGTTCTTCACCGAGGGACAAAAGGGACTCTTCTGCTTCAATCCCGATGTCACCTGCGAAGAGGACCGAAATATCACCATATATTACCTTAAATACAAGAGAGGCATTGTTATCAGGAGTGTTTTCCTCCTTTTTAAATACATAGGACCTTTCAGGATTAAAAATCATTATACAGTAATCCTTTGTCCTTATGATATCACCTTTTGTTAAAGCTCTCTTAGTAATACCATTGTATTCTGGTGAATATTCTATAAGACCATTATCCCATATCTCTTTAATCCTGAAATTGTCTTTTAATAACCTGAGTCCACCTGTATGGTCTTTATCTGGATGGGTTAATATCAGGGCATGAATCTCTCTTCTTCCTCTGTATCTTAAATAAGCCATTGTCTCAATGCCTGTTCTGCCTGTATCAACAACTATTACCTTTCCATCGGGCATCTCGATTACTGCACTGTCGCCCTGCTGGACATCTAAAAAGGTTATATATGGGTTCTTATCTGTCCTGAATGAAATAAAGAATAAAATCCCTGTAAGGCCTATGATTCCCAGGTATCTCATGCTCTTATTTTTATTTATTGCTGATAAAAGAAGGGCATAAAGGAGAAGAACGAAAATAAAAGGAAATGGCAAGACGGGTATCTCAGCAAAGGGCAGATTAGCCAGGGCATTAACAATTTTTAAAGCTATATTTATAAGAAGGCTTATGAGCTCTAAGCCAAAATAATAACCTGTAACAAGATAAAAAAGGGATATCAACAAAAGCATTGGCAGAATAACAAAACAGACAAAGGGTGTAACAATAATATTGCTCAGTACACCTATTAAAGGGATATAATGAAAATAATAGGCAACAAGGGGAAGCGTTCCTATGGATGCAGCAAGGGATATGAGGATGGTGTGGAGTAAAAATCTGGAAATCCTTCTTTTGACTCTTCTTTCTTGACCTGAATCCTGAGGGAGCCTTTTAATCCTCCGGGACATAATTTTCTCAAACAGGACCCCAATAGAAAGAACTGCTGAAAAGGAAAGGAGAAAGGATAGGTCAAATAAAGAAGATGGTTCAATAAGGAGTATTACTGTAGCGGCAACTATTAAACCAGCAAACCAGTAATAACTCCTGCCAATCACAAGACCTGTAACAAAAAGAACTGCCATAATAAAGGACCTTATTGCAGGAACCTCCATGCCAGAAACAATGAGGTACCATGAAAGAATAGGCACAGTTATCAGACCTGAGATAAGGTCAATAGATATATAGGTCGTAAGTCTGTGAAAGGTTGTGTATGGTAACAAAAGGCATATCCTTTTAATAAATATAAAGCTCAAAAAGAATAAAATACCGAAGTGAGTTCCTGATATAGTAAGCAGATGGGAAAGTCCTGTCTTCCTGAAGTCCTCTCTCTGCTGTGGATCAAGGGTTTTGATACCAGTAATCAATGTCCTTGCAAGACCAGAAGCTCTGGGATCGATGGTACCCCAGAAGTTATAAAGCCTCTGTCTCTGGGTCTCTATTTTAGAACTTATGCTTGAGGATTTACCAATTATCTTTAGCCTGAGGGGATAACCGATATAATAAGGTCTTCCATAAAGGCCTGGCACAAGAGAAGGTTTTTT
>DAISHO010000338.1:0-2384 GCA_036822495.1 Thermodesulfovibrionales bacterium | reverse complement strand
GCCTACTTCAGCCTATTTTAAAAGCCCCTTTCAATTTGTTTTGGACAGCAGTGATCCATGCATAATTTTAACATTTTTCTTGACAGCTATCTCTATGTTTGTTATAAATTAAAGAGAAAGGAGAATATGAGCATGCCCCATCCGAAGGTCCTTGCCTTTGTCCTCGCGGGAGGAAAAGGTGAAAGGCTTTTCCCCCTCACTGCTTTTCGCTCTAAACCCTCTGTCCCTTTTGGAGGTAATTACAGGATTATTGACTTTGTTCTGAGCAATCTGGTGAACTCACACATCTATTCTATTTATTTGCTTGTTCAGTATAAATCCCAGTCCCTCATTGAACACATAAGAAGAAACTGGGTAATTTCACCATTGATAAAGGAGCATTTTGTGACTGTAGTGCCACCTCAGATGAGGATGGGTCCTGAATGGTTTCAGGGAACAGCTGATGCAGTTTTTCAAAATCTTAATCTTATTCAGCAGTACGCTCCAGAACTTGTTTTGATATTTGGTGCTGACCATATCTACAGAATGGATATCAGGCAGATTATAGATTTCCATCTTGAAAAGGATGCCTTTGTTACTGTTGCTGCAAGACCTGTCCCCATAGGGGAGGCCTCTCAGTTCGGAGTGATTATATCTGATAAAGAAAACAGGATCACAGGGTTTCAGGAAAAACCAAAAAAACCTGTTTCCATGCCGGAGAGACCTGATATGGCCTATGTATCGATGGGGAATTATATCTTTAACAAGAATATCCTTGTAGATGCCCTTATAAGGGCACAGAAAAAGAGACAGCATGACTTTGGTGCCCACATAATACCTGACCTTGTTGAGACAGGAAGAGTCTTTGCCTATGATTTTGGGACGAATATTATTCCAGGAACCATGCCTTATGAAGAAAAGGGATACTGGAGGGATGTTGGAACTATAGAGGCCTATTTTAATGCCCATATGGACATGCTCGGTGATGAGCCTTCTTTTGAATTGAATAACAGATTATGGCCTATCCATCCCTCAAGCTCTGAATATCCACCCGCAAAGATTCTGCGCGGTGATATAAGAAACAGTATAATAGCTCCTGGTGCAGTGATAAAAAAGGCAAAGATAATTAACTCTGTAATACGAAGTGGTGTTGTTATAGAGGATGGAGTTAGTATTGAAGACTCCATTATAATGGATGATGTGGTGATAAAAAAGGGTGCTTCCCTTAAAAGAGTTATAGTGGACAAGTTGAATACTATATCAGAGGGTGAAAGGATAGGTTTTGAACCAGAAACGGATAGATTCAGGTGTTATATTGACCGTTCAGGTATAGCTGTCATTCCAAGGGGTGGCAGACTTGTAAAGCCATCAAAGGATTGAGATTCCCTGTAGCGTGTTACAGTAAATCTAATTCAAGGGACATATTTTTATTGCATTCCCCTCTTATAGAGGGGCGGACGCCAAAGACAGAAGGAAGTGTTATCTTGCTCGCTTTACCCCACTGCAAGCCGGGGAATTCGCTTGCTATCTATTGATTATGATATATGATAATTCATGGAAACCTTTATCTATTTCATACATAATCTTTATATTGATTATTTTGGTTGGCTTCATTATTCATGCCTTAACAGATGAAGACGGATTTCTTTGGCTTGACTATATAAATCTCTCATTTCACGAATTCGGCCACATATTGGGTGGAATATTTGGAGACTGTTTCGGTTTATGGGGTGGCACGATTATCCAGTTTCTGATCCCTTTAATAATACTTATCAGTTTTCGACTCAAGGGGGATATAGGAGGTGTTGCTTTCAGTATATTCTGGATTGGTGAAAATCTACTCTATATATCTCATTACATTGCTGATGCAAGAAGAATGGTTCTTCCTCTAGTGGGTGGTGGCGAACATGACTGGAATATTATTCTTTCAGATCTTGGTATGCTCAAGTATGATATATTAATAGCAGGAATCATAAGGGTTTGTGGTTGGGTTATCATATCTTCATCAATAGTGTGGTTTTTGATAATGACAATAAAACACAGTTCTAAATTACATCATACCTTTCCAAGATAGACTTATGGTATTGTCTTTATCATTGTATGGCATTTATAACAGATTTCTGTCTTTTTTGTCAGGAGCACAGAGGTTATAGATATATGGGGATTGTGACAGCTTACACATGAGAGTTTTTTACCAGGCATGGAGGGGTCATCAATTGTCTTAACTGGATGGTCGTCTCCAAGACCGAAGCGGGCCATTACATGCATACCTGTTGATATCTCCTCATGACAGCTGATACATAGCTCATTCAGTGTTTTATTTAAAAAGGGTCTGTATTCTGATGAATGGGGATTATGACATGAACCACATTCCACCCTTCCGTCTCTTAAAACTCCCTTTTCTG
>DAISHO010000337.1:0-2408 GCA_036822495.1 Thermodesulfovibrionales bacterium | reverse complement strand
GTGACATTTCAAACTGGGAATAAAATATGACATTGACATTAGTAATAACAGGGCGAATATGGAAAGGACAAATCAAAGATTCCTGAATACCTTATATACTCCTGAAAAGTCCAGCTCCGAGGTGTCTTCTGAAAAGGTCATCCCAAAAAGCTCCTTTGCAATGCTCCCTGTAAAAAGGGGACTCTTGAGAGACCTTGCAAGGTCCTGAAGATAATGAAGGTCTTTATAAATAAGGGAAGACGAAAAGTGTGTTGAGAAGTCCTCTTTAAGGAGCTTCTCTTTCTTAGCATTCAACAACATGGAGTTTCCTGCCCCGGAAAGAAGTATATCAATCACCTTTTCTTTTTCAATACCTGTCTTTTCTCCAAGGGCTATTGCCTCTGCAAGGGTAGCCATAAAAGAACCAAGGACAAGATTATTTATAAGCTTCATTTTTGTTGCAAGGCCAGGGGTGCCGAGATAAAAGATAGTCTTACCTATTTTTCCAATATAAGGTCTTACTCTATCAAAGACCTCTTTTTTTCCGCTAACAAGGACTGTAAGAAGGCCCTGAGAAGCTGGCACTACACTTCCAAGAACAGGAGCCTCAAGATAACTCGCTTTTTTTTCTTCAAGGATAGTATAAAAATCCATAACCTTTTCAAAGTGGTTCGTTGTTGTATCAATCACGATCTTTCCGGTACAGTTACCATGAAGAATTCCTTCCCTATCCTTTATCACAGACATAACAGCATCGCTATCAAAGAGATTCAAAAAGACTATATCTGTCTGTGAAATCAGTTCTGCAGGACTTTTTGCTACAGGACAGTTTAATGCCTCAGCCTTTTTTATAGTCCTATTCCAAACAGTTAGGTCAGCTCCTTCTGATATAAGCCTCTTTGCCATTGCTGTTCCAAGATGGCCAAGACCTATAAAGCCTATCTTCATGTCTCCTCCTCCTTATGGTTTTGAGATATCAGCATCTCCTGATTTCTCTCTTGTTATCTTATCGAGAAGCTCCTTCTTTTTTATCCTTCCATGAAGTACTAAACCGTCTTCAAATTCGAGCACGGGGATGTCAAATCTGTAAAGTTCATAGAGCTCATCGTCTTTTGTAATATCTATCTTGTTAATCTCAAGATTATATTTATCCTTCAAACCATTCAGCATCTCCTCTGCCTGGTCACAGAACCAGCAACCTGGTTTGTAGTAGAAGTTTATCCTTCTCATATCTACTCTTCAATATTCACCTCCACGGTATCACCTCTCTTAAGCCCCAGTTCTTCTACCGCACTTCCCATATATTGAAATATCTCAAGATATCCAGAGCTGTTTATGAGAACACCTGCCTTATGTCCTTCTGCTTCTTTGTAATGCGGAAAGACCTTGAGCTTATGACCTCTTACATTCACACTGAAGGGCCTACAGGCTGTTGCTCCGACCTTCGAGCCCTGCTTTGCAAGCAGGTCTTCAAGCCTGATATTCGTAATAGCATTGCCAAATCTATCTATTATTATAACCTCTCCTCTTATCCTATTTTTATCAATCACTGGTTCTGGAACATGGAGTTTCAAAAAATCCTCCACCTTTCTTCCAAGAATACCTGCCTCTTCTCCAAGGGATAATCGAACAGCAACAGGAGCGAAAAGGTCCCTTCCGTGAAAGGTAGGGCCAATAGCTTTATCATGAATAATCTCATATATACCTTGAACTTCCTGTCCCTTTACTGCCAGGCTGAATATCCCATTATCTGGCCCTACATAAAAGGCCCTATCTGTTTTTATAATCAGGGGTCTTCTTGGGGAACCCACGCCAGGATCCACAACACCTATATGAATTGTGCCAGAAGGGAAATACCTGGTAGCTGAACCGAGTTTTATTGCTGCCTCAAGGATGTTGTATGGTTCGATCTCGTGGGTAATATCCACAATAGTAACAGAAGGGTTAATGGAAAGTATTACTGCCTTGAGCTCAGCAACAAAGGTGTCTCGAGTGCCAAAGTCTGTGGTAAGGGTGATAATCATACCTCAAGGCTTTTGATTATGCTGTTTATATCCTGAATACCCCTCTTTTCAAGGTGCTCCTCCAGACCATCAATTATCTTCCATGCCGTAAGAGGGTCGATAAAGCTGGCAGTTCCGACCTCAATTGCCCTCGCACCAACAATAAGAAACTCAAGGCAATCCTCTGCTGTCATTATCCCTCCCATGCCTATAACAGGTATCTTCACTGTCTGAACAGCCTCCCAGACGCACCTCAGGGCAATGGGTTTTATGGCAGGACCTGAAAGACCAGCAATGATATTTTTAAATACAGGCCTCCTCCGCTCAATATCCACTGCCATCCCTGGAACTGTATTTATCAGCGAAAGGGCATCAGAGCCTGCATCCTCAACTATCTTAGAAAATTCCCTTATCTCAACCTGTGGT
>DAISHO010000336.1:0-2416 GCA_036822495.1 Thermodesulfovibrionales bacterium | reverse complement strand
AGACAAGAGGAATAAAGATTGTTGAAAAAAGAAGCACAATGGGCGCAGAGTTTGTGGAGGAGAAGATAAACATAGTAGTTCAAAGGTAGTTCAAAATTGTTCAAGAGTAGTTCAAATTGAACAATGTAATTAGGAGTTAGGATGGCAAGATATTTTGAAAAACTTGATATATGGCAAGAGGCAAGGAGGTTTAATATGAAATGTCTCATCCTTTTAGTAATTTTCCTTCTCTCCTTTATTCCAATCCAAGGCTTTTCAGCTGAGCCACCAAAGGATCCTATACTCAAGATAGAAACAGGCATGCATACAGCAAGTATTCCAGGAATTGGTATAGATAGGGCTGAAAGATACCTTGTTACTGGCTCAATTGACAAGACTATAAAGGTGTGGGAGCTTAAGACAGGAAGACTTATAAAGACCTTAAGGCCACCTGTTGGAAGTGGTAATGAAGGGAAGATTTATGCAGTAGCTATATCCCCTGATGGAAGACAAATTGCAGGAGCAGGCTGGACTGGTTATGAATGGGACAGTAGCCATTCCATATACATCTTTGACCTTGATACAGGGGTTCTCATTAAAAGGCTCTCAGGCTTGCCAGAGGTAATATACCATCTTACCTACTCAAAGGATGGCAGATACCTTGCGGCTGGATTAAGGTATAATGGCATAAGGGTTTACAGGATAGAGGACTACTCATTAGTCAAAGAGGATAGGGACTATGGAGACCATGTATATGGTCTTGATTTTAGCAATGACGGAAGACTTGCGACAACATCTTATGATGGCTACATAAGGCTCTATGATAAAAACTTCAAATTAATAAAAAAGGAAAAGGCATCTGGTGGAATAAGTCCTTTTCATATAAACTTTTCACCTGATGGCTCAAAGATTGCTGTTGGATATATTGATACACCAAATGTTGACATCCTTTCAGGAGATGACCTTGAAAAACTTTACTCTGCTGATAAAGGTGATTTCTCAGGATGTCGTTTTATGACAGTTACATTTTCCTCTGACGGTTCATATCTGTATGCAGGAGGAATATGTAAAAGGCTATTTGATGGTGGGCGGAAAAATATTATCCGTCGTTGGGACAGGGCTGGAAAGGGAAGGTATATAGATATACCTGTTTCAATAAACACAATCCTCCATATCCTTCCACTTAAGGATGGTGGTGTTGTCTTTGGCTCTGGTGAGCCATCCTTTGGAATTGTAGATGCCAGTGGAAGGCTTGCCCTTTATAAAGGGAATGAGATTGCCGACCTGAGGGGTCAGTATGATGAATTTCAGGTCTCCTATGATGGTTCACTTGTAAGGTTTGGATATGAATACGAGGGTAAATCTCCAGTTGTCTTTGATGCAGAAAAGAGGGAGTTTGTGGATGAGACATCAGTAAGGCTCCTTAAACCTATTACAGAGATGAAGGGATTAGAGATTACTGACTGGAGACATAGTTTCGCTCCCGAACTAAATGGCAAGCCTATTAAACTTGAACAGTACGAAATATCAAGAAGCCTTGCCATATCTCCAGATGGAAAGAAGTTTTTGCTCGGAACAGAATGGTTTTTGAGACTTTTTGATAAAGATGGCAAGGAGATATGGAGGGTGCCAGCACCAGGTATAGCCTGGTCAGTAAACATCTCTGGTAATGGTAAAATCGCAGTTGCTGGTTTTGGTGATGGAACTATTAGGTGGTATAGAATAGAGGATGGAAAGGAGCTCTTAGCCCTATTTCCTCACAAAGATAGGAAAAGGTGGGTCATCTGGACACCAGAGGGTTATTATGATGCAAGCCCTGGTGGTGAGGAGCTTATTGGATGGCATATAAACAACGGTAGGGATAAAGAATCGGACTTCTTTCCAGCAAGCAGATTTAGGGAGAGGTTTTACAGACCTGATGTGATAGCAAGGCTTTTTACAACCTATGACGAAGATAGGGCGATTGCCTTAGCAAACGAAGAATCGGGCAGAAAAAGGGTGGAGGTGGATTTAAAAAACATACTGCCACCTGTTATAACCATCCTTTCACCTATGGATGGTGCAACAATATCAAGGAATGAGATTACTGTAAGATATTCCGTAAGAAATCCTTCTAATGAGCCTGTAACAAAGATACAGGTGCTTATAGATGGAAGACCTATGTCTCAAACAAGGGGAGTTCAGATAAAGCCAAAAGGAGAAGAGACAGGAGAGATTACCGTTACAGTGCCAGAGAGGGATTTTGAGCTGAGCCTTATTGCAGAAAACAAATATTCTGCAAGCGTGCCATCAACAGTGAGGCTCTTTTGGAAGGGTGAGGTAAAGAAGGAAGAATATGTCCTAAAGCCAAAGCTTTATATCCTTGCCATAGGTGTGAGTAAATACCAGAATAGGGAGCTTCAGCTTCAGTTTCCTGCAAAAGATGCAAAGGACTTTG
>DAISHO010000335.1:0-2416 GCA_036822495.1 Thermodesulfovibrionales bacterium | reverse complement strand
TGAGGCCTTATGCCCTCTTTAAAATACCATTTTAATTTATTTTGGACAGCTATGTCTCCTGAATCCTATCTTAAAGATATTAAACCCCGATGGATGCCAAAAACTCAGCAAATTTTTTTCTATCTTCTTCTGGTATTTCAATAAACTCTATACCCACATCATACATATCCTTATTCTTCTCATTCTGGTTACAAGATGCTACCCTTCCCTTTAATTGTATATTCAGACCTCCGGGGATGATAAGTTCCATTGGAAATATCCTGTTTATCTCAAAAGATTCGGGAAGTTCAATAAGCATTCCCCCGAGACTGATAATCTTAACCTTATAATGACGGGGATAATCTAAGACAACATCTCCTGGAGACCTCAGCTTAAACCTCAAACCCTCAATCCTGTCTTCAAACCTGCTCTCGCCAGCCCTGTGTTTTTCTATAAAGTCGATTAATCTTCTTACCTTTTCGTCTAAAAGATTTACAAACTTAAGACCTGCCTGATATACAGGAATAACATTTCCTCCATGACCTCTAAGACTTCCGACAAGAGAGGCCCATACAACCTTTGCCTTGAAATCAAACTTGCCATCCTCTGCCTCAATCTTCAAATTATACTCCCTGTTTATCTCCAGTCTTTTGGATACCTCTATTGCCATCCCTCCAAGGCTGATATTAAGGACCTTTGCCTTTTCAGCACAGAACATCCTTCCTGTTATTCCTTGCACACTAATCCTTGGATATCTTCTCCTCTCTTCTGTCACCTAATCCCCCTTTTTGTTAATTATATCAAAAATAAAATTACTTTGGTATATTTTTATTGCTCATGTCCAAAATTTTTAGTTTTACAACAAAGCTCTAACTGCTACTTACACTACCAATTCAACAACTCTTTACTTGGTTTATTAAAGGTCTCATAATTGAATAGACATTATTAAAAAAATCTGCGATTTTTGGGGACCCCCCTTTTCCAAAAGATGGGATTTATTCCTCCTTTTGGTGAGGGGGTTAGAAGGGGATTTTACAGATTAATGTCCTTATTATTTTGAGACTGTTAATAACAATAGAAAACCATGTTAAAATAAAATAGTCTGAAGCTTGAAAGGAGGTCCTAAATTGCAGAATCAGTATAATCCTCGAGAGATTGAAAAAAAATGGCAGAGCTTCTGGAAAGAAAAAGGGCTTTTCAAGACTCTTACCCCAAGCAAAGACAAAGAGAGAAAATTTTATTGTCTCGAGATGTTCCCCTATCCTTCTGGAAGGATTCACATGGGACATGTCAGGAATTATGCTATTGGGGATGTTATTGCCCGTTATAAAAGGATGAGGGGGTATCATGTCCTTCATCCTATGGGATGGGATGCCTTTGGACTTCCGGCAGAGAATGCTGCCATAAAACATGGAATACACCCTGCTAAATGGACATATGAAAACATTGAATATATGAAGTCTCAGCTTCAGCAGCTTGGTCTCAGTTATGACTGGAATAAGGAAGTCACTACCTGCCATCCTGAGTATTATAAATGGAATCAATGGTTCTTCTTAAAGATGCTCGAAAAGGGCCTTGCATACAGAAAGGCCTCTTTTGTTAACTGGTGTCCTTCCTGTGAAACAGTTCTTGCAAATGAACAGGTGATAGATGGCAAGTGCTGGAGGTGCGATTCTTCTGTGACACAGAAGGAGCTCGAACAGTGGTTTTTAAAGATTACTGCCTATGCTGAAGAGCTTTTGAGAGACCTCGATACCCTCAAAGGATGGCCAGAAAAGGTTATTACTATGCAAAAAAACTGGATAGGGAAAAGTGAAGGTGCAGAGGTAAGATTCAGAATAGATGGACTGGATCAGAATATTATTATATTTACCACAAGACCTGATACCCTCTGGGGATGCACCTTTGTATGTCTCGCCCCTAATCACCCATTAAGTGAAGTTCTTGTCAAGGATAAAAATGTTTTGAAAGAATTAACCTCCTTTTATGGAGACCCTCTTACTAAACTCGGGTATTTTACAAGTCATTACGCCATTAATCCAGTAAATAATAGAAAGGTTCCAATCTACATTGCAAACTTTGTGCTGATGGAGTATGGCACAGGGGCAATAATGAGTGTGCCCGCTCATGACCAGAGGGATTTTGATTTTGCAAAGAAATATGGTCTTCCAGTAGAGGTGGTAATCGTGCCAGAAAAGAATATGTCTCCTCACAACCCTGAAAAAGCCTACGAAGGGGAGGGTTATCTGATTAACTCGGGAGAATTCTCAGGTCTTCACTCATCAGAAGCAAGAGAAAGGATTATCCGGTTTTTAGAAGAAAGAGGAATAGGGGAAAAAAAGGTAAATTATAAGCTGAGGGATTGGGGTATATCAAGACAGCGATACTGGGGCACTCCCATACCTGTGATATATTGTGACAGATGTGGCATTGTTCC
>DAISHO010000334.1:0-2418 GCA_036822495.1 Thermodesulfovibrionales bacterium | reverse complement strand
GAAACTCCTCTACCATCCTTTTTACAGAGTCCTGTGGACCTTTCAGTGCCTCAACTGCTGCCTTCTGGGCAATAGAATTTGGAGCTGATGTGGATTGACTCTGGATAGAATTCATGGCCTTTATGATATTTTTTGGTCCTGCTGCGTAGCCAATCCTCCATCCTGTCATTGCATAGGCCTTTGAAAGACCATTAACAATAATAGTCCTATCTTTTACCTCCTTGCTTATTGATGCAATGCTTTTGTGAATAGTCCCATCATAAACAATCTTCTCGTATATCTCATCAGAAATAATAAAAATCCTGTGTCTGAGACAGACATCGGCTATTGCCTCAAGGGCCTTCTGGGTATAGGTAAGGCCTGTTGGGTTTGAAGGTGAATTGAGGATAAGGGCCTTTGTCCTCGGTGTAATGGCTGACTCAAGGGCATCAGGATGAAGCATAAATGAGTCCTTTTCCTCTGTCTTTACAAAGACAGGCATCGCATCATTGAGAATCACCTGATCAGGGTAGGAGACCCAAAAAGGCACAGGGATAATAACCTCATCGCCGTGTCCAAAAAGGGCCTGGGCAATGTTGTAAAGACTGTGTTTAGCTCCGCAGGAGACAATTATCTCATCCCTTGTGTAGCTGAGGCCATTATCTTTGTCAAATTTCTCTATTATTGCATCCTTCAGCTCAGGAATACCTCCTGCTGGGGTATATCTCGTAAAACCCTCTTTTATCGCCCTTATAGCAGCCTCCTTTATGTTTTCAGGCGTGTCAAAATCTGGCTCACCAACACTAAAGTTAATGATATCCTTACCTTCCTTCTTAAGTTCCTTTACCATAGAATCTATGGCAAGGGTAGGAGAGGGTTTCACCTGCTGGGCTCTCTTAGAAAGCACTTCTTCTCCTTTCTTTTATCTTATTAAGTGTATCCTGAAAATCCTTATTATCAGGCTCAAGTCGCACTGCCTCAAGGGCAAGCTCCTCTGCCCTCTCAAGGTCTTTATTCAATGTATAGTAAAGCCAGGCAAGGTTATTCATTGCCTTTGGGTCAGAGGTCTTTTTTATTGCCTTTTTGTAAGCCCTTTCAGCCTCATCAAGCTCTCCTTTTTTAAAATAAAGATTGCCAAGATAAAGCCAGGCAATGGGGATCTTCTTTAGAGCCTCTTTATATTCCCTCATGGCAGCATCAAGCTCACCCTTTTCTTCATAACTTATACCGAGGTTTATGTGCTCTTCAGGACTTAACGGATCTGTAAGGACAATAATCCTTGGGATGCTACAGGAAGTTAAAAACAGGGCAAGGATTAGAATAAATGGTTTAATCGTATTCATGGCTTTATCACTAGCATCCAGTATCCTGCCCTTTTCCATATTCTACTGAGTTCTTTGTAGCTGATAAACTGATCTGGTTTTTTGCTATTCACTATTATACCCTTTTCATTATAACCTTTTACTACCATAAAATGGTCGAGTTGATATACAGAAAATCCATAGCTTACAAGGATGAGGGGAGGAATCCCTTCATTAATAAATGCCTTCAATTCCTCCACAGTTCCTGATTTCTGGATTGTATCGAAGCCCTTTTTTCTTGCATAGATCTCAAGGTCTATTCCGAGAACCCCTCTTGCACCTTGACTGTAGATGGAGTCTATTATCTCCTGAATGGAGATTTCTGGTAACCCCGCCTTTCTATACCAGTAGTTAATAACAGAGGCAAGGGCTGCTGGCCCACACTGATAATCAGACTGCCTGTAAAAGGGAATCTCAACAGAAGGCCCTGTCTGAGCAATCCTTGAGGTGGATAAGCAGGAGGAGAGAACAAAAGAGAAAAATATAACACTGAAGAGCTTTTTCATATTAGGAAAGTCTCAGGGGTAGAGAGGCCTACTCCCTACCCCTCTACTCCCTTACTTTGTTATTATCACCTTATGTCCCATGAGCTGCAGAAGCACAACAATGAGAATAGCAATTATAAGAAGGGCTATGATTACCCCGAGGGCATCATCCTTACCAACCTTGAGGTCATCAATCTGCATGGCAAGTTTATGAATCTGCTGATCACTGAGCTCAGAAAGCCTTGTCCTGACCTCTTCATCAGAGAATCCAAGGTCCTGAAGCCTCTGCTTTACAAGCTTGTGCTCCAGAACAGATTGAATCTTCTCAAGGTCCTGAGCCCTGTCTGTTGCACCAAGGCTGATAGGCTCAGAGTTTACGAAGGCCGCCTCAAGCCTTGGAGTGATTCCAATAATAAACATTGCAACTACCAGATACCATGCCACGGTCTTCTTAAACATCTTTTCACCCCCTTTCTTGAGTTTTAATTGTTAATTTTACACAAATACGATTATCTTTTACAATAGAGAGCACATCTGTTGTGGTTACTATTTTAAAATGTCACACTTAATTACTATTTTGAAATGTCACATAG
>DAISHO010000333.1:0-2425 GCA_036822495.1 Thermodesulfovibrionales bacterium | reverse complement strand
ACTTCCAAGGATTGCTGAGTCCAATTCAAATGTCCTGATCACAGGAGAAAGTGGCGTGGGCAAGGAATTGATCGCCAATGCCCTTCACAGGTTGAGTCAAAGGGCTAACAGGGAATTTGTCACAATAAACTGCGCAGCCTTTCCTGAAGGTCTTCTGGAAAGTGAACTCTTTGGCCATATGAAGGGAGCTTTTACAGATGCCCATTACAATAAACAGGGACTATTTGAAATAGCTGATGGAGGGACAATATTTCTTGACGAAGTAGGAGATATGCCCTTAAGTCTTCAGGCAAAGCTTCTCAGAGTCATAGAGAATGGAACATTCAGAAGAGTCGGTGGAGTAACAGACATAAAGGTGGATGTAAGAATAATTTCAGCAACAAATAAAGACTTAAAAAAAGAGATAGAAGAAGGAAAGTTCAGGGAAGATCTATATTATCGATTAAATGTCATACCAGTTCATATCCCTCCCTTAAGGGAGAGGAGGGACGATATCCCTTTGCTTGCAGAATATTTCGTTAATAAATACCATCCTGGGAAACGCCTGTCTGAGGAGGCCATGGATGCCCTAAAAAATTATTCATGGAGAGGAAATGTCAGAGAACTAGAAAATGTAATAGAACGGGTCTGTCTTCTTACGAAATCTGACGAGATTACCCTACAAGATCTACCCCCCGAGATTATAATGGACACCAAAGAAAGACCTATTGTGCCTGAATTGACATCCACGGGGATAAATCTTGATAAGTTAGTTGAAGATATAGAAAAACAATATATTATCAAGGCCCTGAAGATGACGCAGAACACAAAGGTTGACGCAGCAAGATTGCTCGGCCTTTCCTTCAGATCCTTCAGATACAGGTTAAAAAAATACAACATAGAGATATGAAACTCGGTGAGAGCTTAGTTAAGGAAGGCCTCATTACACCTCAACAACTTACCATGGCCCTTGAGAGGCAGGTAATCTTTGGAGGAAGGATTGGGACAAATCTTATTGAACTTGGCATAATTAAAGAAGAAGATCTACTCCATTTTTTAAGTAAATATTTCAGATTGCCACCTGCCCCGCTTAAAGAACTGAACTCCATCCCTGATGATGTTATAAGTGCCCTCAATAAGGAAATAGTGGATAAATATAAAATTATCCCCTTTAAAAAAGACAAGAAGAGACTGCACGTAGCCATGCTTAACCCTAAGGACATGAAGGTTATAGATGAACTGAGATTCTCCACAGGCTTTGATATAGTACCATATGTGTTAACTGAATTAAGACTTCTTTTTGCACTGGAAAAGTATTATGGTATCAAAAGAGACCTCAGATATATAAGCATTTCAGAGAGGGAATCTGGTGTCGAGGAAGAGATTACAGAGGAATCTGTAAACAAGGTAAAGGATGCCTTTTGTAATGTAAAGGATAGAGATGAGGTAGGAGCAATAATTCTGAATGAGGCACAGAAGGTGGCATCAAGAGCAGCATTATTCTTAATAAGAAATGCAAGGATAATAGGCTGGAAGGGAAAGGGACTTAATGTAGATGGTTTTGAGTTACAGGAGGAAGAAATATCTATTTTTTCAGAGGTCCTGAAAACCAGAAACTATTATAGAGGTCCTGTCCTCAGGATTAAAGGTAATGAATCATTTATAAAGATCCTCGGTGGAACCCCCAAGGACAGCCTTCTTCTTCCTGTAAATATAAGGGATAGGGTTGTTCTGATTTTATATATAGATAATGGCAATGATTCAGTCCTTAATGCAAATATATCTCATCTACTCAGGATATCGGGGATGGCAGCCGTAAGCCTGGAGATACTTATATTAAAAAAACGATTGATGGAACTATAAGATTCTCTCTGGATGGGTATATATATTAAATCTCTCACCTCTCATAAACCCGATAACGGTCATGCCTGCCTTTTCAGCTATATCAAGTGCCCTTGTTGTAGGAGCAGTCCTTGAGACTACGACAGGGATAGACCATCTCGCACACTTGCTCACCATCTCTGAAGAAAGCCTCCCACTTGCGAAGATAATCTTTCCTTCCAGCGGGATATCCTCAAGGATACTGAAGCCTATAATCTTGTCAATAGCATTATGCCTTCCAATATCCTCAGCAAAGGCTATAAGTATCCTACCATCAGAAAGGGCTGCACTGTGGATGCAGCCTGTAGATTTGTACAGATCAGACCTTAATTGAAATTCATTAAAAAGTATCCTCAGTCTTTCTGACTCAATCTTAAGTTCAGGGCTTCCAACATCCCTGACCTCCTTCTTCTCAAATGTAATTCCTCCCACACATCCTGATGTAATGGTTGCTCCTTCAAGAGAGATACCACCCTCAGATGATGGCGAGTCATCAGTGCTTACATCCACAATTAGTTCATCTCCATAAACGATCTCCATCCTTTCCGCACACCACGAACCCTTT
>DAISHO010000332.1:0-2430 GCA_036822495.1 Thermodesulfovibrionales bacterium | reverse complement strand
GAGGTCTCTTGTATCGTATTCCGCGTGGGCAAGAAGTATTTCTTTCAATTCTTCAATTGATGGAGCTTTGAGACCAGCTAATTGGAGTTTATTGAGTTCTGAGTATATAATACCAGGCTCGCCCTGCGTTAGATCGAGTATATACTCGATAGCCTCCTTATTTAAGGAGAGATCAAGTTCTTTCGACTTGTATTGCACCCATTTGAATAGATCCCTTTCATTTAAATCTAATGTAAACAATTTTGCATTTTTTAAGATTTCACGGAATTCTTTTGATGGATTCCCTGTGTATAGAATTAATATATCAGGATTAGAAGATGCTATTTCTGTGCCAATTGCCTTAAGCTCCCTTGTTTTTAAAAGTTGTGCCTCTTTTATGATTATCCATCCCTTTGTTCCAAAAAAACCTGGCATCCTTATTGCCTCTATTATATGGGAAAGTTTGGGTTTTTCTTCCATATCAAATTGCTGTACTGTTAAATCTCCACCCGAGTTTTTGATGGATGACTTGAAGAGATGCATTGCTTCATAAAGCATAAACTGATCAGAGGAATAGAGGATATAGGGTCCTGATAACCCCTTTTTGTGTTCTTCATAAAAGTTGAAGATGCTCATTTGAGCTCCTCTATAATCTCGATGGCTATATCCCTTAAAACCTTTTCAATCTCTCTATCTCTGGCTAATATAATCTCCTCTATCCTTGCCCCGCTTTTAAAATCACTTATAAAGGGGGATGAAAAGTTTTTTGATATAACCTTCCCATCTGGAGTGGTAATTGTAACGAATGTATTTATGATTACCTCATAAAGGGCTATCTGGCCAGATCTTTCTGCCACGATATTCATATTTACATCTGTAATAACACCCTCAATATAAAAGAGTCTTCTTTTTAGCTCTGAGCCCCCACAGTTACTTTCGCCACCAGATCCTTCTGCCTTTGCCACTGTGCAGTTCGTAATAGTTGCACAGCCCCTCCTTATAAGTTCTTCTGTCAAAATATACCTCATCCTGTCCTCAAGGCCTGGCACGAAGGTTTTGTTTCTGGTATTAATAACGAATTTACAGTCTGACTCTTTGATTGATCCATTGACTTCAGCATAATTAGGTGTGCGGGTAGGAGGTGCTATTTTATAGCCGCAGGCAAAAAGGTTGACCATTGAGACTGATAAAAAGAAGTAAAAAATGAATAAAATGGTTCTTTTCATATTACAATATTTACAAGTCTTTTTTTTGCCACAACAATCTTTTTAATGTCCTTTCCCGAGATGGCATGAATAATTCGTGGTTCCGCAAGGGCCTTTTCCTTTATTGCCTCTTCACTGAGACCTTGCGGGATTCTGGTCTTTGCCCTTATCTTGCCATTTATCTGGATAACGAGTTCATATTCCTCTTCTTTAGAAAGTTCCTCATCCCATTGGGGCCACGGAGCTTCCAGTATGGAAGGTTTATTTCCTATCTGAGACCAGAGTTCCTCTGCTATGTGAGGGGCAAAGGGGCTTATTAGTAATAGCAGATTTTCTATGGCATATCTGAGAGCATTAGTATCCTCTTGTGTCGAAGGACTGAACTCCTGTAATTCATTCAAAAATTCCATTAGCCTGGCTATGGCTGTATTGAAATGGAATTCTTTCTCTATATCCTCTGTGACCCTCTTGATAGTTCTGTGGGTGAGCCTTACAATATTGGTGAATTGGTGAATTGGTGAAGGGATATTTCCCTCTTCACCTGCCTGTGACTTCTGCTGTCTGATCTTGTCCTTCCATTTCTGAACAAAATTCCAGAGCCTGCCAAGGAATCTGTAAATCCCCTCTACTCCACTTGGGGACCATTCAAGGTCTTTTTCTGGTGGCGCTGCGAAAAGACTGAAAAGCCTTATGGTGTCAGCACCGTATTTTTTTATGAGCTCATCCGGGTCGACGATGTTCTTTTTGGATTTTGACATCTTCTCAAACCTTCCTCTTTCAACAGCCTTTCCACAGTGAATACATTTATCATCCTTAACCTCTGAAGGAAAGAGCCAGTCGTGTTCAGGGCATTTAAGGGTCTCCATACACACCATGCCCTGTGTGAGGAGATTCAAGAAGGGTTCACTGAGATCGACGATCCCGAGGTCTCTTAATACCCGTGTAAAAAATCTGGAATAAAGGAGGTGAAGCACTGCATGTTCTATCCCGCCAATGTATTGATCAACAGGCATCCAGTAAGATATTTCCTTTTTAGCATCCTTATCCGTGAGGTCAAGCTCCTTTCTATCCTTTATGCAGTAAGCAAGGAAATACCAGGAAGAATCTACAAAGGTATCCATCGTGTCTGTTTCCCGTCTTGCCTTTCCACCACATTGAGGACAATCTGTCTTTATAAAATCAGTAGCCTTTGCGAGGGGCGATACTCCTTTGCCGGTGAACTTCACATCCTCAGGCAATATTACAG
>DAISHO010000331.1:0-2449 GCA_036822495.1 Thermodesulfovibrionales bacterium | reverse complement strand
GAGTCGCCTTTTGTGCTTTTTAGGGATGGCATAAGTAATAGTTGGCCTCATGCCCATTCAAAACTTTATTTTGGACAGGTGTGATTCTGATATACTATTAAGCTATAGGCCATAGGCTGAAGTTTCCTCAGGCCTTATGCCTGATTCTGTAGCATGGCGAGAGGTTATTATGCCTGAAGAATACATAAACCAGGAATTATCAAAAAAGGATAAATTTTCAGTTTTTCTTTACAGGCTCGGTATAGGACTCACTGGCTTATTGCTCTTACTTGGTGGCTTATTGATGCCTTTAAAGAGTTCAGAGCCACTTGCCACAAAAGGCGCTGGCATCCTCCTTATATCAGTTTATGTAACCACAGGCATCAGTGTACTGAATATCCATCTTTATTTGGGAAGCCTTAAAAGATTCTTGAGGGGGCTATATATATTCAGCCTGGCACTATTTGGAATTTTACTTTTTCTTGGAGCTGGGAATCCTGTTCAGCCACTTTTGACAATGCCTCTTACAGGATTATTGCTTCTACCCTTGGGGGGGTGCATAGCCTTTATAGGCGCAAAGGAGGCCTATTGCTTTAATCTTCTTGAAGGATACCTTCTTGCTATATTGATTCCATCTTATATACTCCTGTGGCCACAGATGGGCAGAGATTTAAGAATCTACGGCCTAATATTTAGTGGTCTATTAGTTTTTTTTCTAAGTCTGAGAAAGGCTGTTATGCCCTTAAGTTTTGATATTGGTGATAAGTCAAAATATGTACCTTAATTGGCGACAGGTTTCAGGCTACTGGCGGTAGACTTAAGCCCGGGTGGAGGTGGCATGCCAGGAAGTATTCTTATCGTTGATGACGATCCTGTAATCCTGAAAAGTGCAGAAAGGATTTTAGTCTCTGAGGGCTATGAGGTAGAGACGGCACATAATGCAGGAATTGCTCTAAAAAAACTTGAAGAGAGGGCCTTTGACTTAGTCCTGAGTGACCTTAGGATGCCTGATATGGATGGCATAGAACTTCTGAAGAAGATAAAGGCCTTTCTTCCAGAAACTGATGTAATTATCATAACTGGCTTTGGGACTATAAGATCTGCCGTAGAGGCCCTTAAATACGGGGCTTATGATTATATCGAAAAGCCCTTTACACCTGAGCATCTTATCCATACCGTATCAGGCTGTCTTGAGAAAAAAAGGCTACTTATCGAAAATATTCAACTCAGAAGAGAGGTTCAGGGTCTTTATAAACTTGAAAATATTATAGGTACATCGCCAGCAATGCAGAGGGTCTTTAACCTTATATCACTGGTAGCACCAACAAACAGTACTGTGCTTATTACAGGGGAGAGCGGGACCGGGAAGGAGCTTGTCGCAAGGGCAATACATTATAATTCTCTCAGGAAAGGCAATCCATTTATAGTGGTTGATTGCTGTACAATTCCAGAGAGCCTGATTGAGGCAGAGCTTTTTGGTCACGCAAAGGGTGCTTTTACAGGGGCCTTAACCTCAAAGAAAGGACTTCTTGAGCTTGCTCACACAGGTACAATATTTTTTGATGAGATTGGGAATATCAGTCTTTCCACACAGGCAAAGCTCTTGAGGCTCCTTCAGGAGAAAGAATTTAGACCTGTGGGAAGCAACAGGATGGTCACTGTAGATGTCAGATTTATTGCTGCAACGAATAAGAACCTTCTTAATCTGGTGAAGGAAGGAAGGTTCAGAGAGGATTTCTTTTACAGACTTAATGTCTTTCCCATTAGATTGCCATCGCTGAGAGAGAGAAAAGAGGATATACCAGGACTTGCCCATTATTTTATCAGGAGGTATTCTGAGGAGACAGGTCTGAATGTCCTTCACATATCTGCTGAGGCTATGAGGATACTTATGTCCTATGATTGGCCTGGCAATGTAAGAGAGCTTGAAAATGTAATCCACAGGGCTGTTATCCTTGCAGAAGGAACTACAATAAGGCCTCAGGATATTCAGATAGAGGGATTCGAAGATATGGGCGACCCTTTTAAGACACCAAGGAATATTGAGGAACTCAAAAGACTGAAAGGTTGTTTAAAGAGAAAAGCTATAGAGGAGATAGAAAAAAACTTTCTTATAGATGCCCTTAAAAGGAATGATTATAATATTACAAAGGCAGCTCAGGATGTAGGGATGCAGAGGACAAATTTTCATAGCATGATGAGGAAATACAGGATAAGTATTAAATCACTGCTGTCCAAAACAAATTGAAAGGGGCTTTTAAAATTGGCATAAGGCACTGCTGTCCAAGAAAATCCAAATTCATAAATTTTATCCTTATAAAATAAGCCTTTTGGATAGGTAAATCTACAATTTCAAAATCAGGTTACCCCCCCTTCTTGTTTATCTCTCAAAAGGCTGTCCAATTTAAATACCCCTCATAGCTGTCCAAAATAAATTAAAATGTTATTTTCAAAAGGGCATAAGGCCTCA
>DAISHO010000330.1:0-2461 GCA_036822495.1 Thermodesulfovibrionales bacterium | reverse complement strand
GATCCAGTGGTTTTAAAGAATCTCACAGTCCTTATAGATACAGTAAAGAGAGAAGGTGCCCATCTTGGAGTTGGTTATGACGGCGATGGAGACAGGATAGGTGTTGTTGGACCTGATGGTGAGATAATATGGGGCGACAGGCTCATGGTTATATTTTCAAGGTCGCTCCTGAGAGACAGACCAGGCTCAGCTATTATTGGTGAGGTGAAGTGTTCCCAGACCCTTTTTGATGATGTCAGGGCAAATGGTGGTGTGCCCATAATGTGGAAGACAGGTCACTCATTAATAAAGGCAAAGATGAAGGAATCAGGTGCGGTCCTTGCTGGAGAGATGAGCGGTCATATGTTCTTTGCTGACAGATACTATGGATATGATGATGCCATATATGCAACCCTGAGGCTCGTTGAGATTATAAACAGGTCTCAAAGAAAGTCGTTAAAGGAGCTTCTTACAGGTCTTCCAGAGGTTGTCTCAACTCCTGAGATAAGATTTGATTGTCCTGATGAGATAAAGTTCAGGGTTGTGGATAAGGTTAAGGAGTATCTTAAAGGCTACGAAGTAATTGACATTGATGGCGTCAGGTTAAATACTCCTGATGGTTGGGGGCTTGTGAGGGCATCGAACACCCAGCCAGCCCTCGTGATGAGGTTTGAAGCAAAAGATCAGATAGGCCTTGAGAAGATAAGAAAAACCGTAGAGGATGCCCTGAAGAAGGCTATGAACTCAGTGCAAAATTAAGCCTAATCTGCCTTAAGCCTCTTCTTTGATAGATATACGACGCATTCCTCACAGATTCTTCCCGAATTCCTCTGGCAGATCATCCTGTTAAGCTCCCAGCAGGGCTTTGACCTATCTATGAAGGCAGTGCAGGTCTTTCTTCTTTCCTCTGAACACCGAGTAATCTCCCAGCATGGTGCGTATTCAAGGAGCTTCTTTATGCCTTCAATACTTATCTTTTTTCCGTGAATAAGTTCCCTTACACACTGAAGCCACTTAATATCATTTTCTGAATAATATCTATTTTTGTTTCTTCTTGCAGGTTTTATAAGTCCGTGCTTTTCATAGAGCCTGAGGGTCTGTTCAGTAGTTCCAAGGAGGTCTGCTACAACACCAATGGGATAGAGGGGAAGACCTTTCTTGTCCTCTTCAGTAAGGGTTTTTATGACTTCCTTTTTCCTTGACATGAAAAATTGATGATTGTAATTATAAACATATTTAAATCTAAAAATGCAAGTACTGCATTCTGTGGCGAAGGAACTGTCGTCATTAGTGGCGAGGTAACAGGGTTTTTGAAAAACTAAACTGTTACAATATGCTAAAATATAAAAACATGAAAGCAAAGGTATATATAACATTAAAAAAGGGTGTCCTCGATCCACAGGGCCAAGCTGTTCAATCAGGTCTTGAGAACCTCGGCTTCAAGGGGATAAAGAATCTAAGGGTAGGGAAGCTCATAGAGATAGAGTTTGAGGGTCTCAGTCTTGAAGAAGCCCAGAAATCCCTTAAAGATATGTGTGAGAGCCTTCTTGCAAATACTGTTATAGAGGATTATCACTTCGAGATAGAAGCTGGTGATACTGGTAGTGGAGAAAGAACAGTCGTTACTGAGAAATGCATTATTGAGCAGGGTAGGGTTATTGCCTGAAAGACCTGAAGTGCCTGTAAGGCACTCAACTATTACTTACGCTGGTAAAGGTGAGATAGATGTTTGGTGTAGTGGTATTCCCCGGAAGTAATTGCGACCATGACTGTTATCATGTATTAAAACATGTCCTTGGTGTGCCTGCTTATTTCATATGGCATAAGGAAGAGAGTATAGATCCTGCTTTTAAGGTAATAGTCCTTCCCGGTGGATTTTCTTATGGAGATTATCTTAGAACTGGTGCTATCGCAAGGTTCTCACCTGTTATGAAGGCTGTCAAGAGGTTTGCTGAAAATGGTGGTCTTGTAATCGGCATTTGCAATGGCTTTCAGATACTCCTTGAGGCAAGGCTACTGCCAGGTGCAATGCTTCGCAATAAGGGTCTCAGGTTTATCTGCAGGGATGTTTATATAAGGGTTGAGAATAACAGGACACCTTTCACAAAGGAATGTAAAGAGGGTCAGGTTCTCAGAATCCCCATAGCCCATGGAGATGGAAATTACTTTGCCACACCAGAACTTCTCAGGGAGCTTAATGATAATGGCCAGATAGTATTCCGATACTGTACACAAGATGGTCAGATTACTGATTCAGCAAACCCTAATGGCTCCCTCGATAACATAGCTGGCATTATAAATAAAGAGGGTAATATCCTTGGAATGATGCCCCATCCAGAAAGGGCATCAGAAGAGATATTGGGTAATACGGATGGCCTTTATATCTTTAAGTCAATGCTCAAGGCAGTGGTTGGTGACACTATTGAGCACTGCTGTCCAAAACAAATTGGAAGGGGCTTTTAAAATAGGCTGAAGTAGGCTA
>DAISHO010000329.1:0-2463 GCA_036822495.1 Thermodesulfovibrionales bacterium | reverse complement strand
TCTCCGAAGACAAAGTGCAAGGTAAAGGTAGTGCTCAAGGACAGTGCAGGTAATATAGTTGGAAGTGATGCAAGCGATATGTGGTTTACAATTGCACCATCCTTACAGGGGAATGTGAAGATAATTGGTGGTTCAAATCAATAGGAGGTGACAAAATGAAAAATAAGATCTTAATATTTCTATCTATTATAAGCCTCTTTGTCCTGCCCAATATGGTGGTGGCAGAGAATCCTACAAGTGAAACATTTACTGTCTATAAGACAGAGCTCCTGATGGATCAGAATGCCACACCCGTTGTAATCCTTGATGACCAGAATGGCGTCCAGAGTGACATAATTGCCAATCCAGAATCAAGCTTTGGAACGGGCAGTGCACCATCTGGAACATACAAAAGGATACATTTTGTAGTAAAGAATAGCTTCTCCTACAGTGGTCCAGACCCATGTGGGAGCGGGAATCCTGTATCAGGCACTGGTCTTATTAATCCCCAGCAAGGCCCTGATGCTCAGGTTGACCTCTATTTTGCCACCTCAGATGATGGTGGAGGAAGTGGCTGGTATAATAACGGAACAGCCCAGTATCCATTTCTCATGCAGTCACCAATAGTTATTGCATCTGGCAAGGAGACAACAGTAAAACTCATCTTCAACACAGCAAACACCCTTCAGTGCAATGCCAACAATGGCCCTGTACTCTTTCCACCATCAATGAATGTAACGAGTGTAATTAAGGATATTGCAGGTACATGCACTATCTCCGATGCCCCTTACTGGTTTGTCCATTATAATATGAGTGTATGGCCAAGGGTCTGTGATAATCCCGACTGTAGTTCTTACCACTTCCCTGAAACCCCACAGGAGATATTCCAGAATACAACTGTTGTAGCAGGATGGGGTACTGTCCAGTTCAATGCAGATGGCACATGGCAGGTAAACCTGAGCCAAAATTACATTAATAATGGCATGTCAGAGCACAGGCATAATCTTCTTGAGCTTAAACCAGATGATGGATATAAGGATATCCTTGGTAGTGGTTCCATTACAGGCATATACACAAGAAGTGGAAACAGGATAACCATGTACTTCCCTGAGGGAGGATATATAGAAGGAGCTGTGTCATCTGATTGTAAGACCTTTACAGGAGTAAACATAACAGGTGATCAGGAGAATGACCTCGTCTTTGCCCTTAAAAAAGGCACAGGCCTTTCAACAATTGCACAGGGCAAATACCTTATGAGTCAGCCAGGATTTAACCTCTGCTATGATGTCTCTGGAAGTAATTGCTACTCAACAGGAGACAGCAAGATTAAATACCTGAGCTATAGAAATGAGATAGGTTTTATTGATACCCAGCTCGGCACTGATGGCACATCTGGTCACTGGGAAAACTCCTTTGAGTATCAGCCAGAGTATGATGGAAGTGGCAATCTAACCGCAGTGAAAATAAGGGCTCCAAGAGAGGAGCTCGGCATCAATCCCTTTCCTATATCATCACTGAACATCAGGGATGATGGCCTTATTACAACACCTGTTGATGACCCCATGTTCTTTGCCTTTGGTGAAAACAGGAATGGCTTGTTTGGGGCAGTTGCAACAAATGCAGAGGAAGGAAATGACAGGATAAATGTAGGATTTATGGTAAAGATAGCAAACAACCCGGCAGTCTCTGACCTCAATGGAAGATGGTATATATCAATTATTGAGGCTCAGGTTAGACCTGGTAGTGATGGAAGCTGGGAAACTAGTGATGATGAGTCGTGGTATGGTCTTACAACAGGTGAGGTAGTTATAAACAATGGCATAGTGGTCTCCCGCTCATTTATACATAAGAATGTATTCGATGGTTCAATAGAATTTGAGTCAGGAAGTGGAGAGACGATTCAGTTAAAGACAGAGTGCTACAAGTCTGGTGAAAATGTCCTTACAACAGCCTGCTCAGACCCTAATGCACCAAGGATACCCGTATTCTACATCTATGGCACAGGTTCAGAGGCTGGCAGGATAGTAGCCAAGATGACCATTGATAGCGCAAAAAAGGCTCTTACCTTCTGGGCGCCTGTTGACCTTGACAACAGACCGCCAACTGGAGATTGCAATCCCGCAAGGGAAGGGTATTACTGTGATGCAACAGGTGGAAGTCAAAAGGCACTCTTTGGTGTTGGTGTGAAGATTGAGTAGGACAGAATCAGGTGAAAGTAACAGCACGGGGTCTGGCTATTAGCCAGACCCTTAAGATTAAGAAAGGAGGTGCAACGAAAGATTTAACAGATTCCTTTATCTGGTTCTAAGAACTTAACAAAAGAAAGGAGGGCCCAGAATATGAGGAGATTAATAACATTAACAACACTGATTTTTACAGTCCTTTTTGCTATCTCTGCAATAGCAGCAGAGGTAGAAAAGAAGATCTACTATGAGAAGAAGACGACCCTTTACTATCCAAAGAAGTACACCTTCAGATTCAGTC
>DAISHO010000328.1:0-2475 GCA_036822495.1 Thermodesulfovibrionales bacterium | reverse complement strand
CCGAAAACATAGAATTTTTTCAGCTCCTCTCAGATGTCCTTTCATCAGCTATATTCAACAGCAAACTTTATACCTATGTTGAGAAATCTTTTTTCGCAACTATCCTTGCCATTGCAAATGCCCTTGAGGCAAAGGACCCTTACACAAGGGGACATTCAGAGCGGGTAGCAAGGATCTGCTCAGAGATAGCAGATGTCCTTGGACTTAGTCGCCAGGAAAAGGAACACCTAAATTTTGCTGCCATCCTTCATGATGTTGGTAAGATTGGAGTAAGGAAAGACCTTCTAACAAAACATTGCGGCCTTGATGAATGTGAAGTTGAAGAAATAAAAAACCATCCACTCCATGCTATGAAGATCCTTGAACCTGTCCATTTTCTAAAACCCATATTACCAGCCATTAAGTACCACCATGAGAATTTTGATGGTAGCGGTTATCCCGAAGGTCTAAAAGGACAAGAGATACCTTTTAAGGCAAGAATATTAAAGGTTGCTGATGCCTGGGATGCCATGCGATCAGATAGACCTTATAGAAAGGCCCTCTCTAAGGAAGAGGCAATAGAAGAATTATTAAAAGGCTCAGGTAAGGAATTTGATCCATTCATAGTGGAGGCCTTTTTAAAGGTTATCGAAAAAGGGCATAATTAATTGCCAAGGGCCCTCTTTACTGTTCTTATGGCACAGAGCTCTCCACACATACTGCAGACTTCTTCAAGGGAGGGAGGTATCTCAGCTCTCAGCCTTGCCACCTTTTCAGGGTCAAGGCTCAGGCTGATCTGACCCTCCCAGTTCAGTTCCTTTCTATACCTTGCCATTAATCTATCCTTTTCAATGGCAGATGGGATTCCTTTTGCTATGTCTGCTGCATGGGCAGCTATCTTGGAGGCAATAACACCCTCTTTAACATCCTCTATATTTGGAAGTCTTATATGTTCAGAGGGTGTCACATAGCAGAGAAAATCAGCTCCTGCCATGCCTGCTACAGCACCTCCAATTGCTGAAGCTATATGGTCATATCCCATTGCAATGTCTGTTACAAGGGGACCAAGGACATAAAAGGGTGCTCCCTTGCAGAGCTCCTTCTGGATCTTTATATTTAATTCAACCTGGTTCAAAGGCACATGGCCAGGACCTTCTATTATTACCTGAACCCCTTCCTCGAGGGCTATGTCTCTCAGTTCTCCGAGAGTGACGAGCTCTTCTATCTGACTACGGTCAGTAGCATCCTCAAGACAACCTGGCCTCATGCCATCTCCAAGACTGAGGGTTGCATCATACCTCTTTGCAATCTCAATAAGCCTGTCAAAGTGCTCATAAAGGGGATTTTCCTTTTCATTTAGAACCATCCATTCAAGTAAAAGAGAGCCACCCCTGCTTACAACATCAAGGTGCCTTCTGTCCTTTTTTAATCTTTCAATAGCCTTGATTGTGAGTCCTGCATGGACTGTTATGAAGTCCACGCCTTCACTAAGGTGTTCTTCTATCACTTCAAATAAGAGGTCCTCTGTCATTGACTTTATACTGCCGTAGAGTTCCACTGCCCTGACTGCTGCTTCATAAACAGGGACTGTGCCAACAGGTATGGAGGATTCTCTCAGAAGGGCAAGCCTTAACTCTTTTATTGGACCACCTGTGGATAAGTCCATAACCGCATCAGCTCCATATTTTATAATTACCTTAAGTTTCTCGAGCTCTTCCTCTATATTGACCCTGTCCTTTGAGCTACCTATATTGGCATTTATCTTTGTCCTGAGTCCCTTTCCTATTGCAAGGGGTTTTATGTTGTGAAACTTGTTCCTTGTGATCACTATAGTGCCTTCACTTAGGCCCTTTGCAATGTGTTCTGGGCTTACAGACTCATCTCTGCTTACCTCCTTTATCTCCTCAGTAATAAGTCCTTTTCTTGCGCTTTCAATCCTTGTCATGGTATTCTCCTTTGAATCTTTTCTATTAAGGCTCCCACAGTTAAACCAGGAGTCCTTGATGCCATTATGGCAGATATAAGGGCCACTCCATAGGCACCTGCATCCAAAACCTCTTTGGTATTATTAATATTTATTCCACCTATAGCAAATACAGGAATACTTACCCTTGAGCAGACCTCTTTTAAAGCCTCTATACCCTTAGGAGGGCCATATTTAATCTTTGATGGTGTCTCATAAACAGGTCCGAAGGTGATAAAATCAGCTCCACCAGCCTGAGCCTCCAGAGCCTCTTCAAGGCTGTGGGTCGATACACCAATCAGAAGCTCATTGCCCCATTTCTTTCTTACCACATCTACAGGGATACTGTTTCCTCCAAGATGAACACCATCAAGTCCCATGGCAATGGCAATATCTATCCTGTCATTAATGAATACCCTCGCCTTATACCTTCTTGCTATCTCATAGAGCCTTTTAGATAAATTAACAAGCTCTCTTGAAGAAAGGTCCTTTTCCCTGACCTGCAATGCCTTTACACCAGCCTTAAAGGCCTC
>DAISHO010000327.1:0-2494 GCA_036822495.1 Thermodesulfovibrionales bacterium | reverse complement strand
CTCATGCCCTGAGACCAAAGCCCGAGGAAGAACCAGAACCTTCAAAGACAAGATAGTATGTTAATGCTTAAAAAGGTTGAGGTCAGCATCAAAATCTGACCTTGACCTTTTTTGTGTTTTGTTGTATCTATTTATGAGAAAACCTCAAAGGACATGGTCCTTAGAAACTTCAGTTCAGACCAAGGAGGAGATATGGAGAAGAGACTCGGTTTTCTTGTGACCTTTCTTTTACTCATTTTCCTTTCAGGACCCTCTCATGCCCAGACCTATACCTGTCTTGTCTGCCATTCTGCTATGAAACAGAAGATAAAGACAGAGTCAGGTGAAGTGGTTAACCTCTGGATTGATGAGGAAAGATTTATGAATTCTGTCCATGGATTTGCATCCTGCGATACCTGCCACAAGCTATTCAGTGAAAATCCCCATCAGAGACCGGCAAAGGCAATGCCTCCAAATCTCGGTGAGGCCTTTCAAAAGATGAGGTCAAAGGCAAAGGTGGATGGCGTTGCCCTTGTTGCCTGTATGGAATGCCATCCTGATGTCTACAGGGAGTATTCCGAGAGTATTCATGGAAAAAATATAATGGATAAAAAGATGAGCGATGGGCCGTCCTGTGTGGACTGTCACGGCTCCCCTCACTACATTGTGTCCAGAAATTCAAAGGATTCACCAGTGAACAAATGGAATATCGTCAATACCTGTGGAAATTGTCATGATAATGAGGCCATAGCAAAGAAGTATGGTTATGGTCTCCATATAGTTGAGAAATATAATGAAAGCTTTCATGGTAAAAAATACAGACTCGGGCATGAAAATGCCCCTAACTGTGTGGACTGCCACAGCTATCATAAAGTAAAAAAATGGGATGACCCTCAGTCCCCTGTCTCTATGGCAAACAGAAAGGTTACCTGTGGGAAATGCCACAGGGGTGCTACTGATAAGTTTGTTGTTGCCATTACCCATAAACCTATAGGTAAGGACAATCCTGTTCCCTATTATGCTGAGAAGGCACTGATGATCCTTACAATATCAGTTTTTGCCTTTATTACCGTTCATGTGGTTCTTGAGATATATTCAGAGATAAGAGATAAAGTCTTCAGAAAAAAGGAGGAGTAATTATGGAGAAGAGAGAGATAGAACGTTTTAATATCATCGAGAGGCTTCAACATGTGCTTTTGCTTTGCACCTTTCTTCTTGTTGCTTTCACAGGCTGGGCATTGAAGTATCCTGATGTTGGAGAATACTCAAGCTGGTGGATTAAGATATGGGGTGGAGCAAAAAAGGCTGGGATAATCCACAGGGTTGCTGGTGTAATAATGGTTCTTGATTTTATATGGCATGCCCTCTATATGGCCTATAGACTCCTTACGGGTAAGATAAAGATAAGGGCAGCCACAACAGTGATACCCCTTCCAAAGGATGTTATTGATGCTATTCAGAACTTTCTTTACTTCTTTGGCCTCAGAAAGGAAAAACCCAAATTTGGAAGATTCAGTTATGCCCAGAAATTTGATTACTGGGCAGTCTTCTGGGGCATGGGGATTATAGGTCTTTCAGGACTCTGTCTTGCCTTTCCTGTTCAGGCCTCTTATTTTTTCCCGAGCTGGAGCCTCAACTGGATCTGGGAGACTATTGCGATTATGCATAGTGATGAAGCCCTCCTTGCCATTGTCTTTATATTGATATTCCACTTCTACAATGAACATTTAAAATTCCATAATTTCCCCATGAGTATGGTCTGGATTACGGGAAGGATTTCTGTAGAAACCCTTAAGGAGGAGCATCCCCTTGAATATGAGGTCTTAAAAAAAGAAGGGAAGGTGGAGTGATATGAGATGGCTGAGCATGCTCCTTCTCTTATTTGTGATTTCCTGTTCAAGAGATATTGTTCCTGTGACTGAGCACAAGAGGGTTATAGAAAAGGAAGAGGTTGTCTCAAACGCCCCTGATGCCCTGAAGTCCCTCTTCTGCTTTAAGTGTCATTCCTATGAGAGATTTGCTGGAACTGCTGGCAGATTTCCTCATGAAAGACATAAAGAATTCTATCACTGTAACCAGTGCCATAAGATGAAGATGCACCACTTTATTGAGACTGACACTTCTATATGCAGGACATGCCACAGTCTCGGAAGATTCACCTATACAGCTTCTGGTATGAAGACCTTTTTTGACCACTCGGCTCATTCAAAGAGGAATATTTGCAGGGATTGTCATCCGGGTGTATTTGTTATGAAAAAGGGTCTGAATAAAATGACCATGGAGGATATTAACAAAGGCCTTTCCTGCGGAGTTTGTCACAATGGCAAGAGGGCCTTCAGCGCCGATAACTGTACTGCCTGTCACGAGATGGGATAGGGCTTAGCCCTATCCCATTATTTATCTTAAATCTTGAACCTCTCTATTTCAGAGAGTAGATTTTTTACCTTCTCCTCAAGGCCCTTTATTGAATTGCCCATCTCTCCTGCAAGTCTTACTGTATCATCTGCTATCTTCT
>DAISHO010000326.1:0-2501 GCA_036822495.1 Thermodesulfovibrionales bacterium | reverse complement strand
TTAAACATGAGACGGGGAGGGTTTGGGAAGGGTTTCTCAATAATCTTTACAACCGAGGACTCAGAGGGGAAAGTTTAGATTGATAATAACAGATGGTGATGCTGGGCTTGAGAACTCAGTGGATTATATCTACCCTGGTGTAAAGAGGCAGAGGTGCTGGGCACACAAACTAAGGAATGTAGCAAATTACTTAAGGAAGAAAGATAAGGACAGGTGCATAAATGAAGGGAGGGCAATATACAGTGCACCTAACAAGAGGGAAGCAGTGAAGGCCTTCAACGAGTGGGCGGACAGATGGAGGGGTGAATATCCCAGGGCGGTAAGATGCATTGAGAAGGATCTGGAGGAGTTATTGAATTTCTACTACTCCCTTCTGAGATAAGGATAAAGGTAAGGACTACAAATGTAATAGAGAGGGCCTTCAAGGAGGTGAGGAAAAGGACAAGGCCCATGAGTTGTTTTAATAATCCTCAGAGTATCTTAAGGGCAGAGAGGAAATTCAAGCGGGTGAAAGGTTACAGGGAAATACCAAAACTTATCGCTGCCTTGGGGCAGAAAAATCTTGATAGAAATGAGGTTGAAGCTTAATATGTTGGCAAGAGCGTTCTTCCTACTTCAACTAAAGGAAGGGACGATATCCTCAAGTAGGCTTAAGGCTGAATTCAGAGCAGCAGAACAGCATTAAATTATGGTATTCCTAAAAACTACTGCTCTACTGCGCTATTGCCCTGCTGTTCTGCTGCTCACCCCTTCACCACAAGCACAGGGCATGGTGTATGGCCTATGACCTTTTCTGTAACGCTTCCCATGAGAAGCCTTTTTAGGCCTGTCCTTCCATGAGAGCCCATCACAATAATATTTGAACCTGTCTCTCTTGCCATATCTGTGATAACCCTGTAGGCCTCTCCTTCACGGACAATCGTTTCTGTCTTAATACCTGCCTGCCCTGCTTCCTTCTTAATAGCCTCAACATAGGACCTTGCCTTCTTTACAAGCTCCTCTACTGTTTTTGGAGATTCTGCATAAAGCTCTGAGGGCACATCAACAGCAGAAACAGCCACGAGCTCACCACCATAAGAACCTGCAAAGTCTATTGCCCTCTTTTTTGCAAGCTCACTATACCTTGAGCCGTCCGTTGCAATAAGGACCTTTTTAAATCCTACCGTTGTATCCCTTGTAACCACGAGGACATCAATAGGACTATATCCAATAACACGGGCAGTAACACTTCCCACAAGAACCCTCTCGAGCCTTCTCAATCCCCTTCTTCCTATCACAATCAGGTCGCAGTTTTCTGCCTGTGCAAGGTCTATAATCCTATCATGAGGCTCACCCTCCTCACAGACAGTCTTTATGAGTGCCCTCTGTTTTTCAGCAAGTTCCTGTGCCTTTCTGAGGGCCTCATCACAGGGCCTTCTCATCGCTGCCATTACATCTCCCACTGCCACGAGGTCGAGGTCTCCTGTATAGGGTGGAATTACTGATACAACAGTAATCCAGCTTCCCTCATTTCTGGCAAGCTTAAAGGACTCCTCAAGGGCATGAAGGCTTGTCGGAGAGCCGTCAACGGCGACGAGAATCTTCCTGTATCTTCCCATTATCTCACCTCCTGTGGTTTTTCCTGAGCAATGCTCCTTTTTTCCTCCCTGATTCCCTTCCACAATGCCCTGAGGACTATAAATGCACCAGTAAAGAGGGCAAGGACCATCATTGAGAAGCTCAAATTCTTTAATATCTTGACCGTCATTTCTCCGAGTGGTGGTATTATACCGAGCTGACCTGAATATACAGGTACCATCAATCCACGACTGAAGAGGACAATAATCATTATGGTTCCCATAACGAGCTTTATCATATAACCCTTCACATAGGTCGTTCCGATAGCACCGAGCTGAACACCAAAGAGTGAGCCAGCCAGGATTATCATGGCAAGCCTTATATCGACAAATCCATGAAGGGCATACTTGAATGAACCACCCAGACCCATGACAAAGGCAATCACAAGCTCTGTTGCTGATGCCATAAGGCTTGGCACACCGAGTATGTATATCATAGCAGGCACACCTATAAATCCACCTACTGCAATGGTTGCAGCAAGCATACCTGTAGCAAAACCGAGCGGGACAGTAAAGAGTATGGATATCTTTCTATCGATACTCTTGAAATATACCATTGTGCCAGGGATATTTACTGATTGAACCCATCTTGCAATCTTTGTGACCTTTTCCTCCTCCACCTCTGTCTTGTTGTTCTTCATTGATTTAAAGGCATCCCTCAAGACGAATCCACCGACTACAGCAAGGACAATCACAAAGGCCATGCTCACATAGAGGTTTGAACCCGCATCTCCAAAGCTCTTTTTTATGTTCTCCTGAATCTGGGCGCCTATCAGGACCCCAGCCTCTGCTGATGCACCCATAATGAGGCCGAGCTTCACATCTACCTGTCCATACTTTGCCCTTTTTATAGCTCCAACAAGGGCCTTTGGAAACTTATGGCAC
>DAISHO010000325.1:0-2502 GCA_036822495.1 Thermodesulfovibrionales bacterium | reverse complement strand
GAGCTAAAATTTTATATCATAGCCAAGGATAAAAAATCAAGTTTTTTTCTCGAAGTAACACCTCTGTTGACAAAATCAGAGATTTTTATTATCTTTCATTCATGAGATTAAATCTTTTTAAAATCGGTTTTATCTATGGCTTCTGCTTAATCTTACTCTTTATTGATTTTAACCCTTTTTCTAACTGTTACCTGCACCAATCTGAAGCTGCTGTTACTTCCCCTACCAGCACCCTTCAGAAGATAAAAGAGAGAGGTTATCTCCTCTGGGGTTCTGATCAGGAAGGTGGAGCTCCCTATGTCTTCCCGGATCCAGAAGACCCCTCAAGACTTATAGGTTTTGAGGTAGAGATTGCTGAGGCAATAGCAAGGAGGCTTGGTGTCAGGCAGAGGATGGTTCAGAACTCTTGGGAGAGTCTCATACCTGGGCTTGAAAGAGGAGACTATGACATTGCCATGAATGGCATAGAGATAACACCTGATAGGCAGAAAAAGGTTTTGTTTTCAATACCCTATTATGTTTATACAGAACAGCTTGTAGTAAGAAGAGATGAGACGGGAATAAATTCCCTGGATGACCTAAAAGGCAAGAAGGTCGGAACCCTTTCAGGTGCTGTTGCCCACAGGGTCCTTGAGCAAGTAGAGGGAGTAAAGATAGTTGTCTATTCAGGCGTTGTGGAGCCCTATGAAGACCTTGCCCTTGGAAGACTTGATGCTGTATTCCTTGACCTTCCTATTGCTGCCTATTATGCAAAGCCCGACAGAAGGCTTAGATATGCAGGTGGTCCTGTTGGTGAGGGATTTTATGGCATTGCCATAAGAATAGATGATAGGGAGCTTAAGGAGGCTATAGATAATGCCCTGAGGGATATGCTCCTTAGCGGGGAACTAAAGAGAATCTATGAAAAATGGGATATGTGGAATGATACTCAGAAAAAGCTCTATCTAATGGCAAAAAAGACTGATACATTATCAAGAAGTGGCGAAGTAACAGTAGAAGAGACGAGAGAAACACCTATCTTTAAATTTTTCCCGACCCTCTTAAAGGGAGCTGGGCTTACTGTCCTGATATCTGTAGTCTCCATGGCCTTTGCTATAGTCCTTGGTCTTGTCCTTGTTCTTATGAGGCTTTATGGCCGATCCCCAATAAGCCCTATTGCACAGGCTTATATTGAGATATACAGAGGCACCCCTCTTCTTATTCAGCTATATATTCTTTATTATGGTCTTCCAAATATAGGCATATCCCTGAATCCCTTAAGTGCAGCAATCATTGGACTTGGGATGAACTATGCTGCCTATGAGGCTGAGCTCTATAGGGGAGGAATAAACTCTGTCTCAAAGGGTCAGATGGAGGCAGCCCTAAGCCTTGGAATGACTCAGGGTTTAGCCCTGAGGAGGATAATCCTTCCTCAGGCCTTCAGGGTCGCATTGCCTGGAATCACGAATGACTTTATTGCCCTCTTTAAGGACTCTTCTCTTGTCTCAGTAATTGCCATGGTTGAGCTCACAAAGACCTATACAATCCTTGCAACAAATACATTAAGATTTTTTGAACTCGGCCTTATAGTGGCACTCCTTTATTTCGGGATGAGTTATCCTCTTTCTATAATTGCAAGAAGACTTGAGGAAAGGCTAAAGGGAAGGAGATGGAAATTATAAGCATAAGGGATCTATACAAGTATTATGGTGAAATCCCTGTCCTTAAGGGAATAAACCTCTCGGTTAATAGAGGTGAGGCCCTTGCTATTATAGGGCCTTCAGGAAGCGGAAAGAGCACGCTCCTCAGATGTATGAACGGACTTGAGGTCTTTCAAAAGGGAGAGATTATGATAAACTCCACTGTTACCTCGACGCCGATTGCCCTTCATTCAATAAATAAAAAAAGACCTTCAAGGGAAGACAGAGAGACGATGCGCAAGGTTAGGCTCCTTGTAGGGATGGTCTTTCAGCAGTTCAATCTCTTCCCCCACATGACTGTTATAGAAAACATAATTGAGGCACCTGTGAGGGTCCTCGGTCAAAAAAGAGATGAGGCTATTGAGGGTGCTGTTGCCCTTTTAAGAAGGGTAGGGCTTGAGGATAAACTGAATAGATATCCTGATGAACTTTCAGGCGGTGAACAGCAGAGGGTTGCTATTGTGCGTGCCCTTGCTATGAGGCCAGAAGCCATTCTCTTTGATGAGCCCACCTCAAGCCTTGACCCTGAGATGGTTGGAGAGGTCCTCTCAGTAATAAAGGACCTTATATATGAAGGTCTTACAACTATAATCTCCACCCATGAGATGGAGTTTGCAAGGGATGTGGCAGACAGGGTTGCTGTACTTTATGGAGGAGAGATAATAGAAGAGGGTGGCCCTGAAAAGATCTTTGAAGCTCCTGAGAATGAGAAGACGAGGAACTTTCTCGCGAGGATTTTGAGGAAGAGGTGAAGATACACTGCTGTCCAAAATCATAGCTGTCCAAAATAAATTAAAATGTTATTTTCAAAAGGGCATAAGGC
>DAISHO010000324.1:0-2503 GCA_036822495.1 Thermodesulfovibrionales bacterium | reverse complement strand
AGAGAAGGTTTGTTTAACCTCAATTTCATTTCTATCTCAGCCTCGGTAGATGGTTCTATCCATTCATTTAGAAAAATCCTCACATCCTCAGGACAGGTATGCCAGTTACATCTTTTTATCTTAACCCCATATTCATATCCACCTGATTCAAGAGCCCTACCTGATGAAAAGACTATCCTTGCATCAAGTTTTTGTGGTAAATCATTAAGGAGAGACCCTTCCTTAAAGTAAGGATAAAAAAGTCCTGCTATAAGAAGTAGCAGGGGTATAAAAAGCCTTTTTCTTATCAAAAAGAGGAGTAAGATTAATAGACAGGTAGAGATAAAAAAAGGGAAATAAAAAAAGGCAAGATGAGAGAAAATTCCTCCAATAAAAAAAATCAATACCATGCAAGTATTAGATTGCTACAATCACTGAACGCTCCTTACACAATCAGCAAGGTCCTCAGCTATTTCCTTTATTGTATCTTCATCCTCACCTTCAACCATTATTCTTATCTTGGGCTCAGTACCAGACCGCCTGACAAGTATCCTGCCCTTCGTGCCAAGCCTCTCTTCCGCAAGTTTTATCTTTTTCATTAAAGAAGGTATATCCTCTGGTTTAATGGCATCCCTGACCTCGACATTAGTCAACACCTGTGGATAGAAGGCAATGCTACTTGTAAGCTCTGAAAGAGACCTTTCATTCTTTTTCATTAAATAAAGGACCTGAAGGGCTGTAATTGGACCATCACCGGTGGAATTATGCTCAAGAAATATTATATGGCCTGATTGTTCACCACCCAGATTATAATTACCCTCAAGCATCTTTTCAACAACATATCTGTCGCCAACCCTTGTTCTGATCATCCTGATTCCAAGACCAGCAAGATAATTCTCAACCCCGAGGTTGCTCATCACTGTTGCCACCACTGTATGGTGATTAAGTCTTCCTTCTTTTTTCATATCCTGAGCACATATGGCAAGGATGTGGTCTCCGTTTATTATATCGCCCTTTTCATCAATAAATATGCTTCTGTCGGCATCCCCATCATGGGCAATGCCAAGATCAGCAGAATTTTCAAGAACAGATTTTTTTAAGGCCTCCAGATAAAGGGCACCGCAGTCTTTGTTTATATTCATTCCGTTAGGTTTGTCATTGATAGATATAACCTCAGCACCGAGTTCTCTTAATAACCAGGGCGTTACCTTATAGGCAGCACCATTTGCTGAATCTACGACAATCCTGAATCCCTCAAGATTGAATCCTCTCGGAACTGTAGATTTTATATATTCAATATACCTTCCAGCAGCATCTTCCAGTCTGTAGGCCTTTCCTATCCTGTCTGCTGAAGGTCTTCCATCAAGGAGCTTATCTTCAAAGACAAGCCTCTCTATGGCCTCTTCTATCTCATCCGGAAGTTTAAATCCGTTGGAAGAAAAACATTTGATTCCATTATCCTCAAAGGGATTGTGGGAGGCTGATATTACTATCCCTGCATCAGCCCTCAGAGCCCTTGTTAGAAAAGCTATCCCAGGTGTTGGAATAGGACCGACAAGTATGACATTCATCCCCATAGAACATATCCCCGATGTAAGGGCACTCTCAATCATATAGCCAGAAAGCCTCGTATCCTTGCCAATCACTATCATATTCCTTCCAGAAGGCTTCCTCAATACATTTGCAATAGCCATGCCGATCCTCACCACCATTTCGGGTGTCATGGGAAGCTCATTTGCCCTTCCCCTTATGCCGTCTGTTCCAAATAATCTCATCTCTCACTCCTGAGAATAATTTTAACCCTTACACTCTCTGGATTTAATTTTATATAATTTATTCCTGGCTCAAGGAGGACAGTCAGGCTCGACTCGACTGTAAGATTATCGAGCAATATCTGTTCAGTCGGAATATACTTAATCCTGCTTATCTGAGACCTCAATCCCTCAATCTCAACAAAGGGAGGTTCAACCTTAATGCCTGCTATGTCATATCCCCTGGGTGGTGAACCTGCAAGCTCTGGCCTTACAGGAATCTTTTTAACAATAACCTCATCAAGCCTTATCCTTACACTGGAAGGCTCTATTGCAGTAACTGTAAGGGATGGGGGAAGAAGCACATCCCTGTTACTTAAATAAAATACATTCATGCCCCTCTTTGCCTTCGAAAGGTCAACAGATACCTTTATGTCGTAGGGTTTTAGATTTTTTATAATCTGCTCAAATCCTTTAACACTTACCATAACTGTAGATACGCTCTTTGACTCAACACCAAGACCTTTTGGGATATATTTTAATTCCAGAGGCACACTTATTGTGATCTCTGTCTGGCCCTTAACCACAATAAAGAACCACAGGATAATTGCTATAAATAAGGAAGTAAGTTTTAAAAAAGGGTCTTTTTTAAAAAAAACTAATATTGCCTGAAGTCCTCTCATCTCCGCCTTAAATCCTCCTTTGCTGAAAAGAGGTCAGTGAGGAGGTCCCTGAGGGTACCGAGATCAAGATGGGTTTCGAGCCTTCCTTTT
>DAISHO010000323.1:0-2504 GCA_036822495.1 Thermodesulfovibrionales bacterium | reverse complement strand
ATTAAGGTCATGAGAGGTTATTTAACAAGTTACATTAAGGAGTCGCCTTTTGTGCCTTTTCGGCCTCATGCCCCTTTAAGATTTATCTTGGACAGGTGTGATATCAAATAAAAAGGGGCAGGCCTATGGCCTGCCCCTTTAAAGGTCTTATGATTTTTTAGAACTGAACATCAAAGGTCAGATAGATGTCATGAGCCTTATCAATTGGAGGGAATATTTGAGCATTCATTGGACTGTCGGCAAGGTCATCAATCTTCTTTGGTGCACCTATCCAGGAATTTGAGCCAGTGTATTCAAAGTCATAGTACTGATAGCCGAGCCTGAAAAAGGCTTTTCCACGCTTTGATATTGGCTTATTCTTAAGCTCCTGAATCACATACACCTCATATACACTTCCCCTTGTGCCGAGCTTTGAGGTCCATATATCATCTCCTGCTGGTGCAAAGGCTACCCAGTATTTTGAGCCCCTATTATATTCAGCACCAATCTTTGTTCCTGTTGTCGGGATGTCGTATCTTGCGCCAAGATAAATGAGGTTTCCTGTGCGGGATTTCTTCTCACCAAAAGGAGGCATGTCATAAAGCAAACCCGCACCACCTTCTGGTATGCCATCACCATCAAGGTCCATTATTAGCAGATTGTCATTTGGATGGGTCTTGCTGAGGGCACCTGCTATGAAGAGATTAAGATTATCAAGAACCTTGCCCATGACAAGGGCTCCGTACTGGTCTATATCACCGAGGTTTTCTTTTACTCCGCTATCAGGCATTGCATCAAATATATCAAAGGCCCTGTTCCACTGGAGTTCTATGTGGAGATTGTCTGTGTCATAGGGCACAATATTTATACCGAGCATATTTACATCCTTTGGAGTGTTGTCACCAGGAAGATCTGTCTTGTATCCGCTGTCATATCCCTTACCATAGCAGAGCTTTGCATAGGCACCTGGAAGGGCCTCTATATCGGGGGCAACCCCAATGGTCATTCCATCAAAGGCATAATCAATAAGAAACCCAGGAACTCCAGCAGAACCTGTCTTTTCAACATTCTGCCTCAGGTTTGTTGGAACTCCTCCTGTTGAGGGCCTTCTACCAACAGAAAACCACACAGGTGCATCAGCAATATTTGACCATGTAGCATAGGCATAATCAACTATGAGATTTGTACTTTGAGGCACATGGCCAATAGAGCCGTCAAATACACCCATTGCCCTATCAGCAAAGTACTGACCCTTGACAGGACCTTCTGTCTCGTGACCCCATACCTTGTACATGAGGAGTCTTGCCTTTACAGTGACATCCTCAAGGGCCTTTGCCTTTAGATTTAAGCCAAAGCGGTTTGTAAGGAGGGAGTCATTCTTTACATCGTATTCCTGCATGGGCATTACGCCACCACCCATTCCACTTGGAATGACCTGCCAGTATTCGTGAACAGTGCCTTTTAATGAGTCATACCTGAACCTGTAGTCACCACCGATCTCGAGCCAGTTTTCCTCTGCCAGGACAAGGGCAGGCAGAAGAAGGAGACTGACGAGGACTATGAAACTTATTAATCTCATACGCTCCTCCCCATTAAGGGAAATTTAAGGCTGTAAGACAGCCTAACATAAAGTATATTAATCTCTATAAAAATTGTCAAGAAGTTTTTTAACTTCTAATCTAAATAATCATATCAAAAAATTCGACAGAGCTTTTAAAAGGGCATAAGGTATCAAAAATGTCATTGGATAGATGGGCCTGTAGAGATGTGTTTAATTGTATAATAATGTTATATGAGTCTGGTTACAACAGTAAACTCAGCCTTTAAGGTCTCTTTGTCGGAAGAGGAATTAGCTGAGTTTTTAAAATCTGGCATCTTTCCGAAGGACTTTTCTGAGCATCTTTACACCTTTTTTACAGAAGTCCCTCCTTCAGCTATCTTCAGATTTATCCTCAAATATAATATCTCCATTAATCAATTGAAGGCTTATTATGAAAGACATATCAAGCCTATCTACAGGAATAGGGCACTGGAGGAGATCTTTGAATTCTAAAAAAGGGATATTCAAGCCAGTATGGAAAGAATTATTTAGATTGGCTGTCATGTTCCTAAATAATACAGGGGTCAGTAATGAAAGATGGGTTATGGGTGGTGGGACGGTCTTGATGCTCCATTATATGCATCGTTTAAGTAAAGATATTGATATATTCTTTAATGATCCACAATTTCTAACCCTTTTAACACCAAGATTAAACGATCTGGTGGCAGATTATGTTTCTGATTATGATGAACAGTCAAATTTTCTTAAATTAAGGTTTTCAGAAGGAGAGATTGATTATATTGTAGCTCCTAATCTGACAGGTCTTGAGCCCCTTTTGATGAATGTGGAAGGAATTCTTACAAGAACAGATACTCCGGAGGAGATTGTTATTAAGAAGATTTTTTATAGGACTGAATCACTGAAGGTAAGAGATGTCATTGATATAGCTTCTGTGGTGAAATACAGGGGGGAATCTTTAAGGCAT
>DAISHO010000322.1:0-2510 GCA_036822495.1 Thermodesulfovibrionales bacterium | reverse complement strand
GGAGATAGACTTCAGGGTCTCCACGCTACCATGCCTCTTTGGTGAAAAGGTTGTTTTAAGATTGCTTGATAAATCCAACCTCCAGATAGATCTTACAAAATTGGGATTCGAACCTGAGCAGCTTCAGGAATTCATGGATGCCATATCAAAACCCTATGGTATGATACTTGTTACAGGACCTACAGGAAGTGGTAAAACCACCACACTCTATTCAGCCCTCAATCATCTAAATAAGACTGATGTGAATATTATGACAGCAGAGGATCCTGTAGAGTACAATTTTATGGGCATTAATCAGGTCCAGATAAAAGAGGAGATAGGTCTAACCTTTGCTGCAGCCCTCAGGTCATTTTTGAGGCAGGACCCTGACATCATCATGGTTGGAGAGATCAGGGATTTTGAAACAGCAGAGATCGCGGTGAAGGCAGCCCTCACCGGGCATCTCGTTTTAAGCACACTCCACACAAATGATGCACCGAGTACAATAACAAGGCTCCTTAATATGGGCATTGAACCCTTCCTTGTCTCATCATCTGTAATATTAATCCTTGCACAGAGGCTATGTAGAAAAATATGCCAGAAATGCAAGACAGAGGAACATGTCCCACCTCAGGCCCTTGTTAAACTCGGTTTTTCTGAGGAAGAGGCAAAGACCATAAAGGTCTTTAAAGGTAAAGGCTGTCCTGCCTGTAATGGGAAAGGTTATAAGGGAAGGATTGCTCTTTATGAGGTAATGACCGTCAAGGATGAGATTAAAGACCTCATACTTGAGGGCGCATCAGCAGGAGAATTAAAAAAGGCTGCTATAAAGCTTGGAATGAAGACCCTGAGGATGAGCGGGCTTACAAAGATAAAAGAGGGTGTAACAAGCATAGAAGAGGTTTTAAGGGTTACCTTTGGAGATTAGAGAGGCTTAAAGAATAAAGGAGACACTGAATGGCAACACTTTATGAACTTCTTGAGGTAATGGTAAAGAAGGGCGCTTCTGATTTACATATCACAACAGGTTCACCACCAAGGATACGCGTGGATGGAAAGCTTATCCCCATGGATCTCCCTCCCCTCTCAGCCACTGATACCAAGGAACTCTGCTACAGCATCCTCACAGATGCCCAGAAGCACAAGTTTGAAGAGAGGCTTGAACTTGACCTTTCCTTCGGGGTTAAAGGACTCAGCAGATTCAGGGCAAATATATTCATGCAGAGGGGTGCTGTTGCAGCAGCCATAAGAACAATACCCTGGCAGATCAAGAGTTTTAAGGAACTTGGCCTCCCAGATGTCATAAATGAACTTGTTAAAAAACCAAGAGGCCTTATACTTGTTACAGGTGCTACAGGAAGTGGTAAGTCCACAACCCTTGCTGCCATGATAGACAGAATAAACGAAGAGAGGGCAGATCATATAATTACCATTGAAGACCCTATCGAATATCTTCATTCCCACAAAAAGGCCCTGATAAATCAGAGGGAAGTAAATGCTGATACAAAATCCTTCAAGGATGCCCTTAAATATGTCCTGAGGCAGGATCCTGATGTCGTTCTTATAGGTGAGATGAGGGACCTTGAGACCATTGAGGCCGCTCTTACAGTCGCCGAGACAGGTCATCTAACACTCGCTACACTTCATACCAACACTGCTGTGCAGACCATAAACAGGATTATAGATGTCTTTCCACCCCATCAGCAGGAGCAGGTAAGAGTCCAGCTCTCTTTCGTCCTTGAAGGGATCATTTGTCAGCAGCTCTTACCAAAAAAGACAGGGTCTGGTCGGGTCCTTGCCATTGAGATACTTATACCGAATCCTGCTATAAGAAACCTGATAAGAGAGGATAAGATACACCAGATCTATTCTATGATGCAGACAGGTCAGGCAAAATTCGGAATGCAAACGATGAATCAGTCACTCCTTGAACTCTATCAGAAGGGATTAATCTCCTACGAGGATGCCCTCACAAGATCGCCAGTGCCTGAGGAGATGATAAACATGCTCCAGAGGGCAGGTGTATCAGGTGGGGCTACTACCCAGGTAAGGAGATAATATGGCTACAGTATGGCAGTGGTCGGGTAAAAACAGGCAGGGGACGATAGAACAGGGTGAGATAACAGCTACCTCCAAGGACGAGGTTTTAGCCCTCTTAAGACAGAGACAGATCGTCCCTACACTCGTTACAGAAAAGAAGGAAAAAACAAAGGGATTCGGCCTTTTCGGCGGGAGAGTAAAAGACAAGGATATAGTTGTCTTTACCAGACAGTTTGCAACAATGATAGATGCAGGACTTCCCCTTGTTCAGGCCCTTGAGATACTTTCAACACAGGTTGAAAATAAATTTTTTGGTAGTATCCTTTCACAGGTTAAATCAGATGTTGAGGGAGGTTCTACCTTTGCAGATGCCTTAAAAAAACATCCAAAAGTCTTCTCGGAACTATATGCCAATATGGTTGCTGCTGGTGAGGCGGGTGGTATCCTTGATACGATCCTTAACAGACTTGCTACCTATATTGAAAAGGCAA
>DAISHO010000321.1:0-2524 GCA_036822495.1 Thermodesulfovibrionales bacterium | reverse complement strand
CACCCACCGAGGGATTTTAAGTCCCTTGCGTCTGCCAATTCCGCCACTCGGGCTGGTTATTATGAACTATTTTAAACATTTTCTATAATTTTTTTCAAATCTACCCTTAATTTGTTATAAGCTTTATCTCTTCACTGAAATATTTATAGGCCTCATCATCAAAGATGCAGAATTCCACAAGTTCAAGGGAGGTTTCAGGATGTTCTTTGAGAAAGTTCACGGTCTCTCCAACAAGTATCCTTGCACATCTGTCCTTAGGAAATCCAAATATTCCTGCACTGATAGCAGGTACTGATATGCTTTTAAAACCCCTCTCTGTTGCAAGCCTCAGGACACTCCTTATGGCACTTCTTAGTTTGTTGTCCTCATCACCCTCACCCATCCTTGGTCCTACAGCATGGATAACCCAGGGAGCCTTCAATTTTCCACCTGTTGTAATAGCAGCCTGACCAACAGGCACATAACCTATTTTGTCACTCTCTTCCTGTATCACCTGACCACCCTTTTTCACAATAGCACCAGCAACTCCTCCACCGTGTTTGAGATAACTGTTAGCAGCATTAACTATGGCATCTACCTCACGCTCTGTAATATCACCCTTAACAAGGACTATCCTTTTATTGCCTATAACTTTTTCAATTGTCATACCCTTTCCTCCTTTCCATATTTTAGTTATTATATAAAAGTATGTCCCTTCCATTAAAGATTATTGAGAAATACTATAGGCCTGGATCCACTGCCTACAGGCTTCTTCTGGAGCATGGAGAGGCTGTGAAAAAAAAGGCTCTTGAGATAGCAGAGAAGGTCTCTGACCTCAAGCCTGATATAGAGTTTATAAAAGAGGCCTCCTTGCTTCATGACATAGGCATTTTCTACACTAATTCCCCCCTCCTTGGCTGTTATGGCAAAGAACCCTATATTGCCCATGGTTATCTCGGAAGAAGGCTTCTTGTAGAAGAGGGGCTTCCCCTTCATGGCCTTGTTGCTGAAAGACATGTGGGTGCTGGTATACCGGAAAAAGATATTAAAGAAAAGGGCCTTCCTTTACCCCTGAGAGATATGATTCCACTGAGTCTTGAAGAAAAAATTATCTGTGTTGCTGATAAGTTCTTCTCAAAAAACAGGGATTACCATACGGAGGAAAAACCCCTTTCAGTGGTTATTGAAGAGGTCTCACGATATGGAGAAGAGAGGTTAGCCTTTTTTATAAGCCTTTTGAAGGAATTAAGGTTGATAGATTCACATTCCTGAGGCTCTGCTCTTTTCTATCAAAGACTGCCCTTCCTATAACAATAGTGGAGGGTTTCTCTTTTATCTCAGGGGCCCTGATATAGAGTCTTCCTTCTCCTGGTTTAACCTGTTCTATAATACCAATCGCCATGTCTTTGTTTTTGTTATCCCTTAATGAGACAATCCTGTTTTTTAACAATGTAAAATCTATCTCATGTCTTTCACCCATAAAAATAATTCCTGTTTCATCAATCACGAAATCCCTTACGATAGATTTTTGTAGATAGGAGAGCATTCTTCTGTACCTATACTCTGCCCTTTCCTGTGGTGATTTATGTCTGAGAGAATCAGGGGGCCTCAGGGTCAATATCTTGATATCCTGATATCTATAGGGTTCGAGTATATGGTTAAGCTCACATTCTCGTTCAAGACAAATAATTATATCAGGCCTCAAGAGGTCTATCTTGAATTGTTTTAGGACCCTTCCAGAGGGTTCTGAGATGAGACCTGTGGTGTCAACAATCACCTTCTGACACCTCTCAATAGCCCTTTCTGTCATTAGCTTTGCTCCTGTAATGGAAGGCAAAAGATTTCCCACAGGTGTAGTACTCCCTGTAAAATAAAACTCCTCCTCTTTTAATGAAGATAAATCATTGAAATCCTCTGGAAGAATTGCCCATCCTACTGTTGTGGGCGGACCTATGTGGGACTGGCCCATATCAAGGTCTACAATAGCAGTTCTACAAAGTCCACAAAGTCTTCTGGCAAGGTATTCAATTAAGGTGGTCTTTCCTGTATCAGAAGCTCCTATGACAAGGACAAGTCTTATCTCGCTCCTGCTTATGGCATCTAAAATTGTATTATAAGCCATTTAACTAAATATTGGGGGAAGATTTACCCTCTCCTTAACAGCATTCAGTATCATGCTCACCCTTGCACCAATTAAGGCTATCTCTCCACCGGTCTCATAAATCTTTTCTCCCAATCTCTGAAGAACCTCCTGACCCTCCCCTTTAAAATTTATCAGTCTTTGAGTCTGAAAATCAAAGGTTATGCCCACTTCATTAATAATCTTTTCAAGTCTTTCTCTTCCAAGAATGCCCAATTCCCTCTTAATTAGAATCTCTATAAGTCTGCTATAGGATTCCCTCATTATTGTACCTCCTCATACGGGATGAATTCTATGCCACAGTCAAGATTTTTGAGTATTTCAATAGCCTCCTTTACCTGTTTATCCTTCAGAATTGAACCGTGCTGGGGAAGGATAAGTCTTATAGGAAGTTTCTCGATCCTT
>DAISHO010000320.1:0-2526 GCA_036822495.1 Thermodesulfovibrionales bacterium | reverse complement strand
GAGTTTGATAATCTTCACAACAAAGGGAAACCCCTTAATCTTGATGATGATTCCCTCGTGCCTGAAGACCTGAGGATGGCTTACAGGGTCCTCAAGAATACAGGTTATCTTCCGCCAGAGCTTGAATTGAAAAAGGAGATTGTCTCTCTCAGGGATCTGATAAATACTATTGATGACGACGAAAAGAGACTCAAAAGACTCAGGGAGCTTAACTTTAAGCTCATGAAATTGAGCATAATGCTCAAGAGGCCTGTAAATCTTGACTCTTATGAATTCAGGCTCTTCGAAAAGGGCCTTTCATCAGATGAAAGATAGGCTGACGGCTGTTCAACAATGGGATTCTGGAAGACTATAAAAAGGGACTACAGGGCTGTTTTTGAAAGAGACCCTGCTGCAAGGAACGGCCTTGAGGTAATCCTCACCTATCCAGGGTTTCATGCCATCTTCTTGCACAGAATCAGTCATGCCCTGTGGAAACGAAAGATACCTCTTCTTCCATACCTGATTTCAGCCTTTGCAAGATTCCTTACTGGAATAGAGATTCATCCTGCTGCAAGGATAGGGCCGGGTTTCTTCATTGACCATGGCATGGGTGTTGTTATTGGTGAGACAGCAGAGATAGGTGAGGACTGCCTTCTCTATCAGGGGGTTACCCTTGGTGGTACTGGAAAGGAGAAGGGTAAAAGGCATCCGACCCTTGGAAACCATGTGGTTGTTGGAGCAGGTGCGAAGATCCTTGGAAATATAAAGATAGGTGACTATGTGAAGATAGGTGCAAACTCTGTTGTCCTCAAGTCAGTGCCTGATCACACTATTGTTGTGGGAGTCCCAGGAAGGGTCATAAAGAGAAAGACCCTCAGGTTCATGGATGAGGGTGTTGTTGAGATGCTTGACCATGTCCACATCCCTGACCCTGTAGAGGAGAGATTCAATTTTCTTGAGCAAAAGCTATCAGAATTCGAAAGGAGGATAGAGAAACTTGAAGGGAGAGGCGGAAAGATGAGGGTATTGAATACACTTACAGGGAGGAAGGAGGAGTTTATCCCTCTTGAAGACAGAAAGGTGAAAATCTATGTCTGCGGAGTCACTGTTTATGATTACTGCCATGTGGGACATGCAAGGAGTGCTGTAGTGTTTGATGTGATAAGAAGATACCTGCGATTTAAAGGCTATGAGGTTACATTTATAAGAAACTTTACAGACATTGACGACAAGATTATAAAGAGGGCAAAGGAGGAAGGAATCCCTTGGCATGAGGTTGCAAGAAAATATACAGAGGAATTCTATAGGGACATGGATAGCCTTGGTGTTGAAAGGGCAGACATAGAACCGAGGGCAACAGAGTATATAAATGAAATGATAGAGGTCATAAAAACCCTTATTGAAAAAGGTCATGCCTATGTTGTGGACGGAGATGTTTATTTCTCTGTCTCTTCCTTCCCTGAATATGGGAAACTCTCAAAGCGTGACCGTTCAAGCATGCTTGCTGGTGCAAGGGTAGAGATTGATGAAAGAAAGCGTGATCCAATGGACTTTGCCCTCTGGAAGGCCTCAAAGGAGGGTGAACCATCATGGCCAAGCCCCTGGGGTCCTGGAAGGCCTGGCTGGCATATTGAATGCACAGTTATGTCCATGAAGAACCTCGGTGAGACCTTTGATATCCATGGCGGTGGTGCAGACCTCATATTCCCCCATCACGAAAACGAGATTGCCCAATCAGAGGCATATACAGGAAAACCCTTTGCGAGATACTGGATTCACAATGGCTTTATCACCATTGATAAGGAGAAGATGTCAAAGTCCCTCGGGAATATATTCACCATAAGGGAAGTCCTTCAAAAATACGACCCTGAGGTCTTGAGATTCTTTCTGTTGAGCACTCATTACAGAAGTCCTGTTGAATTTTCAGAGGATTCACTTAAAGAGGCAGTCCATTCCCTTGAAAGATTTTACAATACCATTGAGAGGGTTCAGGAATATTTAGGATTCGTTAAGATAGACGAGGCTGTTACTGAGGAGACCAGTAGCTTTGAAGAATCCATTAAGAGATTTAAAGAGGCCTTCATAGATGCCATGGACGATGACTTTAACACAGCCCTTGCGATTGCCCATATCTTTGAGTTGATAAAGGAGATTAATAGATTTATTGATAAAGGACCCAGAAGTAAAAAGGCCATAGAGCTTCTAACAGTAGCAGTGGATGAGATAAAAAAGGCAGGAGGTGTCCTGAATCTATTCACTAAGGCACCAAGGCAGTGGTACCTTGCACTGGCGAGGATGAGAGGAATTGATATTACAGAGGAATATATAAATGAAAAGATCAGACTCAGGACAGAGGCTCGAAAGGCAAAGGATTATAAGACTGCTGATGCCATAAGAAAGGAACTTGAAGAAAAAGGGATTATATTAGAGGACAAGCGTGACAGGACAGAATGGAAGGTCAGACTCTGAATTTATATATGGAATAATGTGCATAGCTGTCCAAAATAAATTAAAATGTTATTTTCAAAAGGGCATAAGGCCTCA
>DAISHO010000319.1:0-2555 GCA_036822495.1 Thermodesulfovibrionales bacterium | reverse complement strand
TTTGCAGTTGTCTATCTGCTCGTTGACCTCGGCAGACCTTGGAGGATCTACTATCCCATGATTATAGGATTTGGTACTGCCTCTGTGCTCTTCCTCGTTGCATGGCATGTGGCAACCTATCTTACTGTTCAGTTTCTTGAATTCAGTGAGGCAATCCTTGAATGGATAAAATCAAAAAGGCTCTACAGATGGGCAACGATGATAACCATTGCCATGACTATTGCAGGAATTATCCTCTCAACCCTTCACCAGTCAGCCCTCGGTGCATTATTCCTCCTCGCACCTGGTAAACTCCATCCACTCTGGTATAGCTCCTACATACCCCATCTATTTCTGAGTTCAGCAATATATGCTGCCCTCGTGATGGTCATTGCTGTAAGTTATCTCATTGCCCGCTTCATGCCCAGTGTATGCGATGATAATTATCTCAAGAACCTCGATAGCCTCACCATTGGCCTCGGTAAGGGTGCTGCCATAGGCATGTATGTGTACTTTGCCCTGAAGATGGTCGCCCTTGCCCATGATGATAACTGGCATCTCCTGAATACAAATTATGGATACTGGTATATTGTGGAGGTCATAGGATTTGTTGTATTACCTGCCTTGATCCTTACCTATGGAGTAAAAAGGGAAAGCCCATCCATTATAAGATTCGGTGCCTTCTACGCAATAGCAGGTGTGATACTGAACAGGATAAATGGTTCCATCATAGCCTTCGACTGGCATATGCCCGATCACCTTCACCACATAGTTCCTCCATTTACTGAGGTCATAATAGTTCTTACAATTATTACAATCCACATACTGATATTCAGGTGGATAGTAAGGAGGATGCCTGTTACCTATGAACATCCAGAATACAAAGAACACTGAATTCAGGGGCAGGCCTTCGGCCTGCCCCTTATGGAGGGATTTATGAAGGTCCTTCTTGTAATGATATTTTTAACCCTCTGGCCTTATACCCTCTTTTCCTCAGAGGAATGTATGGATTGCCATTCAAAAAAAGGGACTGTTATACACTTTGAAGACGGTGGCTCAATGGACGCTACAGTAGATCAGGAAGAGCTCAGACTATCTGTCCACAGCAATCTTCAATGCAGGGATTGCCATAGAGATAAGCCTGAAGGAAGACATCCTGAAAGGAGATTTAAGAGCAGGGAGTATTTCAAGATAAAGAGCTCCCATCTATGCAGGACCTGCCACTCTCCTCAGGAGATAAAGGCAAAGACCATTCACGAACAGCTCTTTATGGAAGAAGAAAAGGGCATAGCCCATCCATGTACAAATTGCCATGGCTCTCACGGAGTCATGCCTGTGAGAAAAAAACTCTACAGGGATGAAGATATTTATTGTCTGTCATGCCACAAAGAGTCCTTGAGATTGAGATTCAGAAATGGAGAGTCCCTGAGTATCAGGGTAGAAAGGTCCCATCTGGAATCCTCTGTTCACAGAAATCTTGGATGCTCTGACTGTCATTTTGGATTCTCCTCATCATCCCATCCAGAGAGACACTTCAAGAGCAGAAGGGATTATACAATAGCAAGTTCAGAGATATGCAGGCGTTGCCACTTTGATAAATATGTGAAGACCTCTGAGAGCATCCATTATACATTGCTCAGCATGGGAAGGCTTGAGGCACCTGTATGCATTGACTGCCATGGATTCCATTCTATACAGCATATGGGAAGAGAGAAGATCCTCATAGCAAGGAGATGCCAGAGATGCCATAACAGTGTATATGAGATATACATCAGAAGCGTTCATGGAAGGGCCCTTATTGATGAGAAGAACCAGGATGTACCTGTATGCATTGACTGCCACACCGCCCACGATATAAAGGACCCACTCACAACAGATTACAGAGAAAGGATACCCGAGATATGTAGCAGGTGCCATTCTGATCCATCCATAATGAATAAATACGGGCTTTCCACTGATGTGATCAGGACATATTTAACTGATTTTCATGGTATAACACTCTCTATCTATAGAAAACAGAAAGAAGAAAGGCTCCAGCCTTCAAAGCCAATGGCTGTATGCACAGACTGCCATGGTACCCATGATATATCATCCATGGGCATCCAAAAGGAAGTAATAAAAAAGAATCTTTTAAAAAAATGCAGGTCCTGCCACAAGAATGCCTCTGAGAACTTTTCTGATGCATGGATATCACATTATGGAATAAATTCAAAGAGGACGCCATTACTTTACATACTTGATAAGATATACAGGGTACTCCTTCCCCTCACAATAGCTGGCCTTGCTGTGCAGATCGTCCTTCATATATGGAGATATGCAGTAAATAGATGAGGAGGGAATATGGAGAGGATTAAAAAGTTTTCGACTTTTAGAATCATTGAACATGCCATATCAATAGTTACATTCCTCGTCCTTGCCGTAACAGGTCTCATCCAGAGATATCATGACCTTGAGATATCAAAGAACCTGATAATATTCCTCGGTGGTATAGATATGGTAAGGATTATCCACAGAAGTGTTGGCCTGATATTTTCCTTTGAGGTTCTTATGCACATCCTTGCTGGTGCAGTTAGCCT
>DAISHO010000318.1:0-2588 GCA_036822495.1 Thermodesulfovibrionales bacterium | reverse complement strand
GCAGTTGCAGTGGATATAAGGGTGATAATGATAAAGTTTGCTGACAGGCTTCATAATATGAGAACTATCCAGTATCTTCCGGAACAGAAGCAGAGGGCTATAGCAGAGGAGACCCTTGAGATATATGCTCCCCTTGCCAACAGACTTGGTATAGGCTGGTTAAAAACAGAGTTTGAGGACCTTTCATTTAAGACGCTTATGTCTGACCTCTATCAAAATCTTGTTAAAAAAGTTGCAAAGAGAAAAGCGGAACAGGAAGGGTATATTGAAAATATAATTAAGATACTTGATGACAGATTAAAAATGGATAATATTCCTGCAACAATCACTGGAAGGGTAAAACATTATTATGGCATTTATCAAAAGATGCTCAGGCAAAAGATTCCATTTGAAGAGGTCTATGATGTCCTTGGAATAAGGATTATCACAGACAGTGTGGCAAATTGCTATCACATCCTCGGAGTAATTCATTCCTTGTGGGCAACAGTTCCCGGGAGATTTAAGGATTATATAAGCATGCCAAAATCAAACATGTATCAGTCCCTTCACACCACTGTAGTGGGTCCTGGTGGAGAGAGGGTAGAATTCCAGATAAGGACAGAGGAGATGCACAGGGTTGCAGAGCAAGGTATAGCAGCCCACTGGAAGTATAAGGAAAAGGGCCATCTTGACGAAAAGGATGCAAGATATATTGCCTGGCTGAGGGACCTGGTTAATTCTCTTAAAGAGCACAGGGATCCAAGGGAGTTCCTTGAGGCTGTAAAGGGAGAGGTTGTATCCGATGTTGTATATGTCTTTACCCCGAAAGGCGAGATCAAGGAGTTACCTTATGGTGCAACTCCTGTTGATTTTGCTTATGCTGTTCATACAGAGGTTGGAAACAGATGTGTTGGAGCGAAGGTAAATGGAAAGCTCGTTCCCTTGAGGTACAGGTTGAAGAGTGGAGATACTGTAGAAATTATAACAGCTCCAAACCATATACCTTCAAAGGACTGGCTGAATTTTGTTGTAACCCAGAAGGCCCGTAGCAGGATAAAACAGTGGATCAAATCAGCAGAGAGAAAGCAGGCAATTGAACTTGGATACAAACTCATAGAGGAAGAACTCAGAAAGCATGAACTTCCACTGCAAGTTCTGAGATCGTCACAGGAGGACCTTACAAGAGCCTTTAACATGAAGACCTTTGATGACTTTATTGCCTCGGTGGGATATGGGAAGATATCAGCTCAACAGATAATACATAAACTTCTTCCAGAAAAGTCAAGACAGGAGTTTCAGAAACAGCCTCAAACTGTCACCTCGCCACAGAAGTCGCATAAAGTCTCGAAGGGGATAAGTATAAAGGGGATGGACGAGATACTCTATCACACTTCGAGATGCTGTTATCCTGTGCCAGGAGATGACCTTGTAGGTTATGAGACAAGAGGTAGGGGAGTAACGATACACAGGAGAGGGTGTCCTAATTTCGAAAAGATGACTATCGATGATGCAAGGCTTATTGAGGTAACATGGAAGGCTAATGATTCTATGGCTCCTGCCAAGCTCTACATAGAGGCCATTGATAAACCTGGCATACTGGCCAATATAAGTAGTCTTATCTCATCGTTCAATGTTAATATATCAGGAGTAAAGGCCTTTTCCACACCTGATAAAAGGGCCCATCTTGAGCTAATACTTCAGGTGAGGGATAAGGTCCAGCTTACTGGAATCATCCAGAAAATTTTACAGATGGAGGGAATATTGAATGTTAGAAGATAATTGGTTTAAAAAGGGCACGCTGATATTTATTCTAATCATGGGGATTACACTTTTAAGTGAAATTCTCCAAAACAATGAGGTGAGGGGTTTTGGTGGTTGTGGTGGTGAATGTTCTGAATGTCATAAACTGAAAACTGAGGAAGCCGAGGAACTTCTGAAGGAAGGTGGTATTCCTGAGCTTAGGTTTGCAAAGGTTGTAGGAATAAGTCAGGCTCAGGCAAAGGGGCTCTGGGAGATATCCGTTCAGAAGGATGGCAAGAAAGGAATTCTTTATCTTGACTTTTCAAAGAGATTTTTGATCCTTGGTCAGATAGTAGAGCTCAAGACCTCAAAAAATATCACACAGGAGAGATTCCTTGAACTCAACAAAGTAGATGTATCAAGGATACCACTTGATGACAGCCTGTTGATGGGTAGTAAATCTGCAAAGTATAAGGTTATTGTCTTTACAGATCCTGATTGTCCCTTCTGTGCAAAACTTCATAAAGAACTCCAGAAGGTCCTTGAAAAGAGAAAGGATATTGCCTTTTATATAAAACTATTTCCACTTCCAAATCATAAGGATGCCTACTGGAAGGCAAGGTCTATCCAGTGCAGTAAATCTCTTAAGCTCCTTGAAGAAAATTTTGAAGGAAAGGTTCCTCCTCAACCATCCTGTGAGACGAGCGCAATAGAAAAGAATATTTCTCTTGGCAGGGAGATAGGGGTAAATTCAACGCCAACCATTATCCTTCCTGATGGAAGGCTTATCCCCGGGGCGATCCCTGCAGATAAACTTATAGAGCTCATTTCAAAAGATAAAGGCCGGCCATAGGAGAAAAAGAGATGAG
>DAISHO010000317.1:0-2595 GCA_036822495.1 Thermodesulfovibrionales bacterium | reverse complement strand
CAATTTATTTTGAACAGCAGTGATATCTCCTCAAATTCAACATAGAGGTCGCATTGCAGTAGTTGACAGGCCTTTAATTTCTTATATATGATAATTTATGCGAGTTGCTATTGGTTCTGACCATGCTGGCTTTTACCTCAAGACGGAGTTAAAAAAACTCCTCGAGGGCATGGGACATGAGTGTATAGATTTTGGCACCGATGGTCCTGAATCTGTTGATTACCCTGACTTTGGAGAAAAGGTCTCTGAGGCTGTCTCCTCAAATAAAGTTGATAGAGGAGTCCTTATATGTGGCACGGGTATCGGGATGTCCATTGTGGCAAACAAGTTTGTAGGAATCAGGGCATCCCTCTGTAATGACCTTTACACAGCAAGATTTTCAAGACTCCATAATGATGCAAATGTCCTCGTCATTGGAGGAAGGATAGTTGGGGTTGACCTTGCAAAAGAGATATTGAAGACCTGGTTTACAACGGAATTTGAAGGAGGAAGGCACCTGAGAAGAATCGAAAAGATAAAATCCATTGAAGAGAGGTATGTCATATGGAATACGAAAACCTGAAACTGGTTGACCCAGAGGTCTATGAGGCAATAAAAGAGGAGATCCTCAGAGAGGAGGAGAAGATAGTCCTTATCGCCTCTGAAAACTATGTGAGTCAGGCAGTCCTTGAGGCCCAGGGTTCTGTTTTTACAAATAAATATGCAGAGGGATATCCAGGTAAAAGGTATTATGGAGGCTGTGAGTTTGCTGATAGAGTTGAGGAGCTTGCCATTCAGAGGGCAAAGGAGCTTTTTGGAGCAGAACATGTGAATGTCCAACCCCATTCAGGCACGCAGGCAAACATGGCAGTCCTCCTTGGATTTTTAAAACCAGGAGATACAATTCTCGGTATGAGCCTCAAGCATGGTGGACACCTCTCCCATGGAGCCCCTGTAAACTTTTCCGGGATGCTCTACAGAACAGTCTTTTATGGAGTGGATGAAAATGGTTTTATTGATTATAATGAAGTAAAAAGGCTTGCAAGGGAACATAGACCCAGGCTGATAATAGTAGGAGCGAGTGCCTATTCAAGGATTATAGATTTTGAAAAGTTTGCAGAAATAGCACGGGAAGTTGGAGCTTATCTCCTTGCAGACATTGCCCATATAGCAGGTCTTGTAGCTGCAGGGCTTCATCCATCACCTGTGCCTTATGCTGATTTTGTGACAACAACCACTCACAAGACCCTCAGGGGACCAAGGGGTGGTATGATAATGTGTAAAAAAGAGTATGCAAAGGTGATAGACAGAATGATATTCCCGGGTATTCAGGGTGGTCCCCTTATGCATGTAATAGCTGCAAAGGCCGTTGCCTTTAAAGAAGCCCTTACAGAGAGATTCAGAAGATATCAGGCTCAGATTGTCAAGAATGCAAAGAGACTTGCACAGGAGCTTATTAAGAGGGGATTCAAGATCATATCAGGTGGAACTGATAATCATCTCTTTTTAGTTGACCTGAGAGGAACTGGTATCACAGGAAAGGAAGCGGAGGAAGCCCTGGACATGGCAGGGATAACTGTTAATAAGAATTCCATACCCCATGATGATACTCCACCCTCAATAACATCAGGCATGAGACTCGGTACCCCCTGCGTGACTACAAGGGGAATGACCGAGGAAGAGATGGCAAGGATTGCTGAATTTATAACAGAGGTTCTCCATAATATTAATAACAGACAACATATCGTAAAGATAAGGGAACGGGTTAGAGAGCTATGCCATGCTTTCCCTGTTTATGAAAAAAGACTTGTTGAAACCTTTCAGAGATAAATGGATAGCGAGCATGTTCCCTGGGTTTGCCAAAATGGACATCAGATGTCAGAAATTAGATATCAGAATATAAGGAAAATTTTTTCTCAGCATATAACTCTGACTTCCGATCTCTGGCATCTGTTTATGAAAGTTCCTGTGGCTTGCCACAGGTAATCTTCAATGGAGATAGACAATGAGATGTCCTTTCTGCGGGAATCTTGAAGATAGGGTAATAGATTCCAGAACCTCCAAGGAAGGAGATGCCATAAGAAGAAGGAGAGAATGCCTTGCCTGCAGAAAGAGGTTTACATCCTACGAAAGGGTTGAGGATATCCTGCCTCTTGTTGTTAAAAAGGATGGAAGGCGAGAGCCTTTTGAAAGAAACAAGATCCTTACGGGTCTCAAAAAGGCCTGTGAGAAGAGACCTATAGCAATAGATACCCTTGAGGGAATTGTTGATTCTATAGAGAAAAAACTTATCAGTATTGGAGTAAAGGAAATACCCTCAAGCTGGATTGGCGAGGATGTGATGGAAAATCTTAAAAGACTCGATAAGGTAGCCTATGTAAGATTTGCCTCTGTTTACAGGCAGTTCAGGGACATTGATGAACTCATGAAAGAGGTCTATTCCCTCATGGGCTCTGAAAAGGGTGGTAGTTAATCTCCTTATGACCTGCATCATAGAATCCTCCACTTATAACCTTTACAATGATTTATCAGGACATAGCTGTCCAAAATAAATTAAAATAGTATTTTAAAGAGGGCATAAGGCCTCAAATAGGCTGAAGATAGGCTATAGGCGAT
>DAISHO010000316.1:0-2613 GCA_036822495.1 Thermodesulfovibrionales bacterium | reverse complement strand
TTAACTGTCTTGGCTATCCTTCTCATTTCAGGGGTTACCTTCTCAGACTCTACACCGAAAAGTTCCATTGCAGTAGCATTGTGTATATCAAGTCCTTCCTTAAAAGCCTTTACAAATCCTTCATCCCGGCTCATATGGGCAAGGAGCCTCAACTCTATTTGAGAATAGTCTGCTGAAAGCATAATATAGCCAGGCTCCACGATAAAGGCCTGTCTTATCCGTTCTCCCCAGGTCCCTCTTATGGGTATGTTCTGCAGATTTGGTTCACTGCTCGAGAGTCTTCCAGTTGCAGTTACCGTCTGATTAAAAGATGTGTGGAGCCTTCCAGTGGCTGGATTTACGAGTTCAGGTAGGGTATCCACATAGGTTGTCTTTAATTTAAAGAGAGACCTGTAGTTGAGTATCTCCCTCGGAAGCTCATGTATGAGGGCAAGCTCCTCAAGTACAGAGACCTCTGTAGAATATCCTGTCTTTGTCCTCTTTCTTGGTTTAAGGCCCAGCTTATCAAATAATATTGTTGAAAGTTGCTTTGGTGAATTTATATTAAACTCTTCACCTGCCAGAAGATATATCCTCTGCCTCAGGCCATCAAGTACGCCTTCGAGCTCTTTTGAGATATTCCTGAGAAGGTCCGTGTCGATCTTCACACCTGCCTCTTCCATATCAGCAAGGACATGTATAAGGGGAAGCTCTATCTCGTTGTACACATATTCAAGGCCTTCCTCTGAGATCCTCTTCTTAAAAATCTCATATAACCTTGCCTTACAGAGGGCGTTTTGAGAGGCAAGGGATATCCTATCTTCTTGCTTCCCTATATCCTCATTGCTCATCTTTTTCTCACCAAGGTATTCAATTACAAGCTCATCAAGGTCGTGATTGGGTCTTAAAGGATTTAAGATATAAGAGGCAATCTCAGTATCATCAAGCCTTCCATCAAGTTCAATGCCTGCACGCCTGAGGGTTAATATATCCCTTTTCAGGTTATGGCTTACCTTTGGAATCTCTCTATTAGAAAAAAGGGTAGATATGTCAGTCTGAAATTTGGGCCTTAAGGGTAAATAATAAACCTGACCTTTATAAAGCGGTGCTATTGCTATTCCTTCCAGTATCAGGCCTTCACCACTATCTCCTGATAATATATCAAAGGCAAATCCCTTTTTTATTTCTACCTCGGGGATCTCTTCATTATCCTTTACCACAAGGGGTTTCACATCTATTGTGACAGGAAGTAATTTCATGAGGCTTGAGAGTTCACATTCCCTGAATATCTCAAGAAGTTCAGGCCAGTCAGGTTCATTTATCTTAAGTTCCTCAGCTGATATATTTACTGGTACATTCCTGTCTATTAAGGCAAGGTCATAACTGAGCTTTAATATATCGATATTTTCTTTTATCAATCTCCTCAGTTTTTCTTTTTTTATGAGGTCAGGGTTTTCTATTATCTCATTAAGTCCGGCAGACCTCAGTATCTCAAGACCTGTCTTCTCTCCAATGCCCTTTATCCCAGGGATATTGTCAATGCTATCTCCTGTAAGGGCCATGAGCTCAGGAATCCTTTCTGGTGATAATCCATATCTTTCAATAACAGCCTCTCTATCATAGACCACATTCTTCATTGGATCGAACATCTTTATGCCATGGTTAACTATCTGAAGGACATCCTTGTCTCCACTGACAATATAAACCTCAGCTCCATAACTACTGAGTTTGGTTGCCAAAGTCGCGAGGATGTCATCAGCCTCGTATCCTGGAAGTTCTATAACTTTAATACCAAAGGCCTTAACGATTCTTCTTATATAAGGCAATTGCACGACGAGTTCATCTGGTGCTTTTGGCCTCTGGGCCTTGTATTCCTCAAAGGTCTTATGTCTACGGGTAGGCTCTGGCCTGTCAAAGACTACAGCTATGCCATCAGGTTTTTTTTCATTAATGATCTTAAGGAGCATATTTGTGACGCCATAAATGGCATTCGTTGGAAGGCCCTTAGAGGTTGAAAGACCTCTTATGGCAAAAAAGGCCCTGTAAACATAGGAGCTTCCATCAATAAGATATATAATCATAAAGATATGTCTGTAGCACGATTTTGTTTATAATAATCCACTATGTCTTCAGTTGTCTATATAGGAGTTGGCTCTAACATCGGTGAGAGAGAAGAGAATTGCCTTAAGGCACTTAGAATTATGGAAGAGCAAGGGATAATAATTAAAAAAAGATCCTCTTTGTATGAGACTGAGCCGTGGGGGGTAAAAGATCAGCCCTGGTTTATAAACATGGTAGTTGAGGCAGAGACAGACCTCAAACCTGAGAAACTCCTTAAAATTTTAAAAAAGATAGAGAGAAAAATGGGAAGACAAGAAACCTTCAAATGGGGGCCCAGGATTATTGACCTTGATATCTTATTCTATGATTCAAAGGTTATAGATACGGAAGAACTCAAGATACCCCATCCCTACATATCTACAAGGTCCTTTGTCCTCAAGCCCCTTGCTGAGATAGCACCTGATCTTGTCCATCCTGTCCTTGGAAAGACAATCAAGGAACTGCTCGAAGAACAGAGCTCACATCTGTCCAAGATAAGTCTTAAAAGGGCATGAGGCCGAAAAAGCACAAAAG
>DAISHO010000315.1:0-2622 GCA_036822495.1 Thermodesulfovibrionales bacterium | reverse complement strand
TCAGCCTGTAGCCTATAGTTCCTCATGCCCCTTTAAGATTTATCTTGGACAGATGTGATAGAGGGTAAAAAATGAGATTAAAAGTAGACAAAGAAAATGATGCCCTTTATTTTAGATTAGATGAGTCTTCTATCGTAGAATCCGAAGAGGTTCAGCCTGGTGTAATTCTTGACTTTAACGCAGAAGGTAAAGTAGTAGGCATAGAAATACTTAATCTGAGTCTCAGAACAAATCCAGAGCAGTTAAAGGTTCTCCAATACGAAACTGTGTAAGGATAAAAAACTATATGGCTTATAAAGACCTGAGGGAATTCATTAAGGTTCTTGAAGAGAAGGGACTCCTGAAGAGAATCACTGTTGAGGTTGACCCTATCCTTGAGATAGCTGAGATTAACGACAGGATAGTTAAAAAAGGTGGTCCTGCCCTTTTATTTGAAAGGCCAAAGGGCTCAAGATTTCCCTGTGTGGTGAATCTTTTCGGCTCTTTTGAGAGGATGAAATTAGCCCTTGAGGTAAGGGACCTTGACGAGATAGGCAGAAGGGCCCTTGAATTCCTTGAACCAGAGATACCGACAAATATAATAGAAAAACTCAAGATGCTTCCAAAACTGAAAAGGCTCTCAGACTTTCTTCCAAGATATGTGAAGTCAGGTCCCTGCAAAGAGGTCATTATAAAGAACTCTCCGAGCCTTGATATATTTCCTATTCTCAAGACATGGCCCCTTGATGGAGGCAGGTTCATAACCCTTCCAATGGTCTTCACAAAAGACCCTGAAACAGGTGTCCGTAACTGTGGTATGTACAGGATGCAGGTCTATAATCAAAGGACAGCAGGTATGCACTGGCATATGCATAAGGATGGCGCAAGGCATTATAGGAAGGCAGAGGCAATGGGCAAGAGGCTTGAGGTTGCTGTTGCTATTGGCTCTGACCCGGCAACCATCTATTCAGCCACAGCTCCTCTTCCTGAAGGCATTGATGAGATGCTCTTTGCTGGATTCCTTCGTGAGGAGCCTGTGGAGCTTGTAAAATGCGAGACTGTTGACCTTGAGGTACCTGCCAATGCCGAGATAGTCCTTGAGGGTTATTGCGAGCCAGGTGAAAGAAGGATAGAAGGTCCTTTTGGAGACCATACAGGTTATTATTCTCTTCAGGATGAATTCCCTGTATTTCATATCACCTGTATAACCCACAGAAGCGATGCCATATATCCAGCCACTATTGTGGGAAAACCTCCTATGGAAGACTGCTTTATTGCAAAGGCAACAGAGAGGATATTCCTTCCCCTTATAAGAAAGCAGTTACCAGAGATAGTTGACATGAATCTTCCCATAGAAGGTGTTTTCCACAACATTGCTATTGTCTCCATAGACAAGAGATATCCAGGTCATGCCAGAAAGGTCATGTATGCCCTCTGGGGTATGGGTCAGATGAGTTTTACAAAGATTATTATAGTTATGGATAAGGATGTGAATATCCAGGACCTTTCAGAGGTCCTCTGGAGGATAGGAAATAATGTGGATCCTAAAAGGGATGTGGTGATCCTTGAAGGACCCCTTGATGTCCTTGAGCATGCCTCACCACTTCCAGCCTATGGTGGAAAGATGGGCATAGATGCAACAAAGAAATGGCCCTCTGAGGGATTTACAAGACCCTGGCCACCAGATATAAAGATGTCTGAAGAGATTGTGAGACTTGTTACTGAAAGATGGAAGGAATATGGACTTGACTGAGCTGGGAGCCCCAGATCCCAAGGACCTTTCCTGCAAGGATATTGCCAAGCCTCAGGCATTCCTCTGGCTTAAGGTTTTTAATCAGACCATACAGGACACCTGCGCTGAAGGCATCTCCAGCACCTGTTGTGTCAATCACCTTTTCTGCCATTGAAGGAGCCTTGTAGATTTTTTTACCATCACTTAAAAGTGCTCCCTTTTTGCCCAGGGTGACTGCCACAAATTTAACTCCCATGCTGTGGAGCCTTTTCAGGGCAATATCAATCTTTTTTATTTTTTGCCTCCAGAGCATAAAGAGCTCATCCCTGTTAAGAAAAAGGACATAGGTCTTCTTTAATAAAGGCTCAAGGGTCTTCAGGCCATATCTTGAATAAAGGTTTCCTGGTGAAAAGCTTATCTTTATCTCCTCTGGAAGACCCAGGAGCCATTCAGACTGCTTCTTAAAGGCCCTTTCTCCAACAAGGCTCGTTACATGAACCCAGTTGAAGTCAAGGCTCTTGAGGGATGGATAATCTATCTCCTCAAGCCTGAGATTCACACCAGGCATTACATATATAGAGCGCCTTCCAAGCTTGTCAACAAAGATAAAGGCCCTTCCAGTGAGACCAGGGACCTTCTTAATCCTTAGCTCCACACCTTTGCTTGAAAGACTCTTTTCAAAATACTCACCATCTTCATCACTGCCAAGGACTCCAAAGCATTCTGTGGGAATTCCAAGCTGTCTGAGTAATGTAATTGTATTTGCTGCACTTCCACCAGGTGATTTATAAAATTCCAGTACTTCCGTCTCTCCATCAATTACAAACTTCTCAATAGAGAAGATGTAATCTACATTAAGGGCACCAAGGCCAAGGACCTTATCCGAGCTGGGCTGCCCTGCCACGAATCCT
>DAISHO010000314.1:0-2630 GCA_036822495.1 Thermodesulfovibrionales bacterium | reverse complement strand
TTTAAAGGTATAATGAGGTTATTAATATTCTTTGTAAGGTATATTAAGGTCATGAGAGGTTATTTAACAAGTTACATTAAGGAGTCGCCTTTTGTGCTTTTTCAGCCTTATGCCCATTCAAAACTTTATTTTGGACAGGTGTGATTAAGGTCCTTGTTGTGGATGATGAGGAATCTTTAAGGAAGGTCCTGAAAAAGGAGCTGAGCAGGAAGGGATTTTATGTTGAGGTGGCTCAAGATGGTGAGGAGGGCCTGAGATTTCTCAGGAATGATGCCTTTGATGTCGTCCTCCTCGATATTGTGATGCCAGGGATGACTGGAATAGAGTTCATGAAGGAGGTAAAGAAGGACCCCCTTGCCCCCTCCATTATTGTCCTGACAGGAAAGGCAACAGTTGAAAATGCTGTTTTAGCCATGAAAAGCGGGGCCTTTGATTATATAACTAAACCTTATAAACTTGACGAGCTTGAGGTTTTAATAAAGAAGGCCTTCGAATACAGGTCTTTGAAGATCAAGAGCGAACTCCTCGAAAAAGAACTTGTAAAAAAGGAACTCCCTGAGCTGGTCTTTAGCTCTGAAGAGATGAAGAAGATAATAGATTTAGTAAAAAAGATTGCTCCAACAGACTCTCCTGTCCTTATTCAGGGAGACAGTGGTACAGGGAAAGAGGTCATTGCAAAGACAATATGGTATCACAGCAAAAGAAAAGGTCTGCCCTTCTTTGGCCTTAACTGTGCGACCTTTTCTGAGAATCTTATCGAATCAGAACTCTTTGGTCATGAAAAAGGTGCCTTTACCAGTGCCTATCAGACAAAGCTCGGCATAGTGGAGGTTGCCAATAAAGGTACCCTTTTTCTTGACGAGATTGCGGAGATGCCTGTAAGTCTTCAGGCAAAGCTTCTCAGGTTCCTTGATTCAGGGGAATTCAGGCGTGTTGGTGGAACGAGGAATCTTAAGTCCGATGTAAGAATCATTGCAGCCACAAACAGGGATTTAAGTGAACTGGTAAGAAAAGGCGAATTCAGACAGGACCTTTTTTACAGATTAAATGTAATAAACATCTATCTGCCTCCTCTCAGGGAGAGAAGGGATGATATTCCTACCCTGGCAGAATATTTTTTAAGGAAGTTCAGTATGAAGCTTTCAAAATCCCTGAAAGGATTCACACAGGATGCAATGGAGGCCCTTTTGAATTATGACTGGCCTGGCAATGTGAGGGAGCTCGAGAATGTTATCGAAAGGGCAGTAATACTATCAGAAGGCGAAGAAATAACAAGGGACCTCCTCTCTCTTCCTGTTACTGATAATAAGAAATATAAAGAGCAGACTATTGGCGAAACTTCAGAGAATGTTTATGACCTTAATGAGATGGAAAGACTCCATATCCTCAGGGTTCTTCAGGAGACGAGGGGAAATCGCTCAGTGGCAAGCAAACTCCTCGGTATAGACAGAAAGACCCTGTATCTCAAATTAAAAAAATATGGGATTGAGTGATAAATTACTTTTTGATAATCTTTTCTGACAAAAACTTTAGTGGCAAAGAAAGGCTCAAAATCTGATAAACAGATAAGAAGGTTCTTTAAATCTTCTTCTTTATGATAAATATAAATTCCCCGGTCTCTTCTCTTGATTCTATAAGGTGGTGGCCCAGTCTATTCACAAGGGCTGGGATATCTGCTTTGGAGGCGGGATCAGTTGTTTTCACCTCGAGAATTTCTCCTGAATCAATGTCATCAAGGGCCTTTTTTGTCTTTATAACAGGCATGGGGCAGTGAAGGCCTCTTGCATCAACTATCTTTGCCATCTTTTATTATCTCCTGTAAATTCAGCTTATCTAAAAACAGAGCGTTCCTTTTGCCTCTGCGGCAAGGGCAATTAAATTCATGGCCCCTGCCACAGTAGCTCCATCTATAAGGTCCTTTTCCGTCAGGCCTTTATTAGCCATGGTCTGGGAGCAACACTGGATTTCAACTCCCATCTCCAAGGCTTCTTGCAGGCGCTGTGCTATGGTGGGAGTTTTTGGTTTTGAAGATTCTGTTTTTTCTACCGCACCCTTAACCATTACATCTACAGCATTCTGAACACAATACAATATTGTCCTGTAATTTGCTGTTGCTGCCAGTGTTGCAAACATCAAAGCGGACCTTACTCTCTCAGGATTTTCAAATCCAGAGGCACAGAGTATTATAAAGTACTCCTTCTCTGAGCTCTCCATGATTTTTAAATGATCTGGAGATTTGTTGTAACTTTTACAGGTCTTGAGAGGGTAAGTCCTACAGGAGAGGTCTTTACAACATGCTCGTGAAGTGCTTTCAGTGTAGCCTCATCTGCATTTTTGGCTCTTATCTTAACAGTTGCTGTTACTGTCTTGAAACCAGGGAGTTTGTCCATTCCATAAGTTTCTGGAGGCTCAAGGCCTAAAAAGCCAGGTAAGTCTATCTCTCCTTCCACTTCGGTCTTGATTGTTTCAAGCTCAATGCCTCTAACTGCCGCATTCATGGCATAACCAATTGTTAGACAAGCTCCATAGGCCTGAAGCACCATCTCTACAGGATTGGCAGCTGTATTTGTTCCGCATAGCATTTCTGGTTCGTCTGCCATTAGAGAAAATTCCCTTGAACAGGTTTGTAC
>DAISHO010000313.1:0-2634 GCA_036822495.1 Thermodesulfovibrionales bacterium | reverse complement strand
TGTTAATGGCGGAATGTATATGTAATCTTCTATAAAGAGGCATTGCCTCAAATCTACGGGGCACCTTAATGGTGCTCATATTTTTGTAAAAATATGGAGGTGTCCGGATGGAAGAGAAGGTAAAGGAGATTATTGCAAAACAGCTTGGGGTGAATCCTGCTGATATCACTCCAGAGTCTTCATTTGTAGAGGACCTCGGTGCAGATTCCCTTGACACCGTGGAGCTCGTCATGGCCTTTGAAGAAGCCTTCAATATTGAGATACCTGATGAGGATGCAGAAAAGATCGCTAAGGTCAAAGACGCAATTGAGTATATCAAGAAAAAAACAGGTAATGCCTGATCTGGTCAGATAAGAATTATGGAAAAGAGGAGAGTTGTCGTTACAGGCCTAGGTCTTGTAACTCCTCTTGGTATAGGAGTTGAAAAGACATGGCATGCCCTTCTGGAAGGCAGATCAGGTGTTGGAAAAATTACACACTTTGATTGCTCTACCTATCCTGTCCAGATTGCTGCTGAGGTAAAGGATTTTGATCCCTCGCAGTATATAGAGCAAAAAGAGATAAAGAAAATGGACAGGTTTATCCACTTTGCTATTGCTGCCTCGGACATGGCAATGAAGGACTCGGGCTTGAAGATAACGGATGATAATGCCGACAGGGTTGGTGTGATAATCGGCTCTGGCATGGGAGGCCTCCCAATGATAGAGCATTATCACAAAACCCTTCTTGAAAAGGGTCACAGGAGGATATCCCCCTTTTTTATCCCCATGATAATAATCAACCTTGCAGCAGGTCAGGTCTCAATAAGATACGGTGCTAAAGGACCGAATTCTTCTCCTTGCACTGCCTGTGCAACAGGAAGCCACTCCATAGGAGATGCCTTCAGGATAATACAGAGGGGGGAGGCAGATGCAATGATAGCAGGTGGAACTGAGGCTGTTATAACCCCTATGGGAATAGCTGGCTTTACTGCCATGAAGGCCCTCTCAACAAGAAATAATGAACCTGAAAGGGCAAGCAGACCTTTTGATATTGACAGGGATGGATTTGTAATGGGAGAAGGAGCTGGCATTGTGATTCTTGAAGAACTGAACCATGCCATCAGAAGGGGGGCAAGGATATATGCAGAGGTGATTGGTTATGGAATGAGCGGCGATGCCTATCATATCACATCTCCTGCTCCTGAAGGCGAGGGTGCTGCACGATGCATGGAGGCAGCTCTTAAAGATGCGGGCATAAGACCTGAAGAGGTAGATTACATAAATGCCCATGGAACATCTACAAAATATGGAGATGAACTGGAGACAATGGCTATTAAAAAGGTCTTTGGTGAACACGCCTACAGGCTCTCTGTCAGTTCCACCAAATCCATGACAGGGCATCTCCTTGGAGCAGCAGGGGGAGTGGAGGCGGTTATAACTGTCCTGAGTATTTATCACAACATTGTGCCACCAACAATTAACCTTGAAAAACCAGATCCTGCCTGTGACCTTGACTATGTTCCAAATAAGGCAAAAAAAATGGAAGTTAACTGCGCCATATCTAATTCCTTCGGATTTGGTGGAACGAATGCCTGCCTTATCTTTAGAAAATTTACAGGCAATTGAAGAATCTATAGCCTACTCCTTCCAGAACAAGGGCCTTCTTCTTGAGGCTCTTACACACAAATCCCTTCATAATGAAAGACCGGATGAATTCCCTTCATACAATGAAAGGCTCGAGTTTCTTGGAGATGCCGTTCTTGGCCTTGTAATATCAGAACATCTCTATCTTAAATTTCCCCATGAAGATGAATCAAGGCTTGCAGCCCTGAAGGCCTATCTTGTAAAGGAATCTGTACTCCATGATATTGCAAACACTATCTCTCTGGGTCAACATATCCTTCTCGGGAAAGGAGAAGAACAGACAGGTGGAAGGAAGAAACCCTCGATTCTTGCTGATTGCCTCGAGGCAATTATCGGCGCAGTATTTCTTGACAGGGGGCTTGAAATGGCAAGGGATGTTGTGCTCAGGCTTTTTGAAAATAAACTGGAAGAGATTGCCTCTTCAGACCTCATACTCGACCCCAAATCAGAACTCCAGAAGGTCTCCCTTGAAATCTATGGTAAACTACCCGATTATAAAATAGTATCTGCTCTTGGTGAAGAGCACAGAAAGGTCTTTACAGTAAATGTCTATATTCAGGGTGAATTCTTTGGCTCTGGCTCTGGAAAAAGCAAAAAAGAGGCTCAGATAGAGGCTGCACGGTCTGCCCTTAAGAAGATTCTCAAAAGAGATAGCTAAGGATTTTAAAACCTTACTTATCATAAGGTTTGTATATACTGAGTTCTGGTATAATCTTGTAGTGATTGATATTACAGGTAACAAGTTTACAATTTAATGCTAATGCTGTAGCAGCAATTAAACCATCTATCGGATTAACTCCAAATCTCCGTCTCAATTCTCCTGCCTTTTGGGCTATAACATAAGTTACATCAACAGGAGTAAAAAGTGATAACAATCCTTCAATTTTAATTCGTCTATTTTCATCAAAAGCACTTTTCCCTGAAAGGAGCTCCATCACTGTTATTGTAGAAATGAATGCTGTCATTTTCTTCTCATAAATCACATCTGTCCAAGATAAGTCTTAAAAGG
>DAISHO010000312.1:0-2642 GCA_036822495.1 Thermodesulfovibrionales bacterium | reverse complement strand
TGTAACCTGCCTTAGAGGTTTTAATGGTGTAAGTGCCTGGTTTGAGGTAACTGAAGGAGAAGGAGCCATTGGATAAAGAGGTTGTTGATTTAAGGAGGGTATTACCCAGATAGAGGTTTACAGAGGCACCTGCAACTGGAGTTCCAGAAGAGGTTATTACAGTACCTGTTATCTTAAATCTTGAGAAGGAAACAATCTGGCTTATAGAGGATTTAGCACCAGCTGAATCCTGGGCAGTGAGGGTAATGGTATAGGAGCCATGATTGGTGTATATATGAGTTACAGTACCACCAGGGGTAATATACTGACTCAGGCCATCACCCCAGTTGACATGGACAAGGGAGAGGTTATTGTCAGGGTCGGTGGATTGATCAGTGATAGAGACAGACCAGTTATTTTGAGCAACAGTGATATTCCAGGCTGCCTGAGGAGGCTGGTTAGCAGAGGATACAGAAACAGAGACTGACTTAATATCCTGTGTTTTATTGATATTATCAAGGACAGTGAGCTTAATGGTATAGGTACCAGCCTGTTGATAGGTATGGGAGGCAGTAAGGCCTGAGGCAGTGGTGTTATCACCGAATGCCCAGTTATAGGAGCAGTCAGAGCTTGAGCATGCAGCAGTAGAGGTTTCAACAGTAACAGTAAGGCCATTTCTTGAATAGGTGAACTGGGCAGTTGGTTTTGGAATACCTGCTGTTGATGGGTCTGTGAGCTTACTCAAGGATGCCTGGTCGTATCCGAGGAGCTGATTTGCCTTTACAATAGTGAGGATCATCCCACCATCTGTGCATTGCATGGTCTGACCTGTAAGGGGGTTATAGCATATAGTTGCCTGGTCCCAGGTGTTTTGATGAGCAGGATTACCCGGATTTTTACCCACAGAGATATTCCACATAACCCTGTTCGAGCCATTATAAGTGCTCTGCTGGAGTCTTGTAGCAAATCTCTGCCTTGCCTCTACCCTTGTAAGCATTGCATCTGGCCATCCATCTTGGTCATTGTCATCACAGTTTGTTGGAAGACCGAAGATCTGCATCATGGGATTACAATCAGGATCCCCCTCTTTTATTGCCATCATCTGGATGAAGTCTATCCCATCCATGGATAAGCCAAGACCTGGCATGAGCTGACCACCAATATAAGCCTTGCATGTAGCTATATCTGGGAACATACCTGCAGGCACAAGAATGTCACAGTCATAGTCAGCGAGCTGGCTAAGAGGATGCTTGAGGAGCTCTTGATTTCGTTCAAAGAATCCTGTTGAGAGAGGAGAGTAATTCCTTGATGAAGGGTCTGTACTTGAGTGGCAGGCAAGACATCCACCAGTCATTGAACCTCCAAGAGCAAACTCCTTTGGTACAACTCCATGAGAGGGGTCAAAAAAGAGCTGGAGCATCCCGAGCTTTGGGTCATTCAGTGCTGCATGAGGTGCAAGACCACTGCCATTGCTATTCATCAGCTCATCCACCATGGCATCTATATCAGCCTTTGTATCTATGGCAAGACTATCTGCAAGCTGAAAGCCGTCAAACAGGGGAATGACATTTGCTCCATTGATTGTAAAATTCACACCACTAAGGAGTCCATCATTCACCTTACCTTTGACGATAGCAGCTGCATTTGCCACATCCCTTGTCTTTGTTGGAACCCATTTTGGCTCACTATTTATGATGAGTTTTTCTGTCCATACAGGTATTACAGATGGAAGTACAGGTGCAATCTTTGTTCCCTCCGGTGTGGTTATCCATGCCCTGAGCACAGGCATTGGATCGTGAGAGCCTGTAAGCATATTGAAGTTCCAGTCAAGCTGGTTTCTGTTAAGTCCCCTGAACCAGCCTACAGTCCAGTCCCTGTATTTTAATCTTCCAGGGGCGGCATAGACAGATGGTATATGACATGTCCTGCAATCAATCTTCTGGAAGTGAATAGAAGGGAAACCTGTATGAGCTGGAGTGGGTGCATTACCTGAGTTTGGATGTTCCTTTGTTATATGACATCCAGCACAGGTGACTGTTCCATCAAGGTTATCCTTAGATTTCTCAAGTGTGCTATAACCTTGAGCAAATTGATGGTCAATCTTCTGGATATTCTCATCAGGAAAGGTTACACCACTATAGGTCTTGCCAGGGATTGTCCCTTCAAGGCTGTAATGGCAGTCTGCACATCTCATATTCTTTGCATCATGGACATCAGTATCAGGCATCTTGTTGGGTATTGTCTTGCCAATGTCATTCATGGGATTATTGTCTATGCTTACACCGAGCATCTGGCAATAGCCCTTAAGGGTCTGATTTAAGCATATTCCCTGGCTCCAGGAAAGGCCTTCACAAGCAATACACATCCCTGATGGGCCAAATTTGTCGCTACTTCCTGTGCCTGTCTTCTGAGCCCTTTTACCCATACCTGTCTTACAGCCGAGTTCAAACCACATACTATTGTTCTTACAATCCCTATCAGGATTTGACGGATTACACACACCCGAGGAACTGATCTCATCAAAATCAAAACCATAATCAGGCATGGTTATCCTTGCATAGTTTCCAAACCCAGAAAGCATTGCAGCCATTCCAGGAAGACCAATAGTATCCTCATCTCTTGCATGGCACTGGGCACAATTTTTCCCGCTTGGCTTTGCAATA
>DAISHO010000311.1:0-2661 GCA_036822495.1 Thermodesulfovibrionales bacterium | reverse complement strand
TATGTTATATTACCACATGAGGAAGTTCAGGGTCATATGTCCTGGAAGGACAAAAGAGGCTTTTATCAGAGAAGGCATAGAAAGATATATCAGGTTTCTTAAGCCTTACGCAAAGGTAGAGCTTGTTGAGGTGAGGTCAGGGAGGGGTTCACCTCGGGAGGTGATAGAAAAAGAGTCTGTGGCTTTATTGAAGGCTGCTGGTTTGAAATTTTTTCTGTTCGACAGAGGTGGCAGGGAATTTACATCAGAGGAATTTGCAGAATTTTTGAGAGACCTCTCTCAGGTGGATTTTGTTATTGGCGGGGTTTATGGAGTTAGCAAAGAACTCAAGGAGAGGGCAGGGCTTTTAATGTCCCTTTCAAGGCTCACCTTTACCCATGAACTTTCAAGGCTTATCCTTTTTGAACAGCTCTACAGGGCAATGACGATTATACATGGGAAAGGGTATCATTATTGATTAACCTTTAGGAATTAGAATTCATAAGAGAAATAGATTTTAATATTTTTTTCTTTAGCGTATCTCTGAATTTGCGGATGGGCTATATAAGTGACAAGGATGGGGAATTGTTCTTTGGGGATATATCTCTTTATAACCTCAAGTTTTTTCAGAAAGTCATCTATGTCTTTTTTCTTAAGTTGTGACTTTGCCTCTCCAACAATTGCAAATTCCTTCCCATCCTTTTTGCCTTCACCCCAGATGTTTACTTCTATATATTTCTCAGGCCCTATTTCTATAAAATCTCTTTTAAGTTTGCCTATAACTGTTATACCGAAATCATCCTTAAGGAGAGAGGGAAGGGCTTTGAAGGCTTCATCTTCAAGGCGATATCCGACAGTATGGCTGAGTCCACCAAGTTCTTCTTTAATTTTAATCTGTTCCTTTGTGAGTCTCTTAATTTCTTCTTCAGTTCTTTTCTGAGCCTCAGCAAGTTCTTCAACTTTTAGTTCAGTTCTTTTCTGAGCCTCAGCGAGCTCGTCTATAGCTTTCCAGACCTTATTGAAGTTCTCTTCTGTGGCTTTTTTAAAGGATTCAAGGCTTAGTTCAGTTCTTTTCTGAGCCTCAGCAAGCTCTTCAACTCTCAGTTCAGTTCTTTTCTGAGCCTCAGCGAGCTCATTAATTGCCTTCCACACCTTATTGAAATTATCCTCAGTAGCTTTTTTAAAGGTTTCGAGGCTCTCTTCTGTCCTTTTCTGGGCTTCGGCAAGTTCCTTTACAACTGCCTTTAGCTCTTCAAAGTCAGATATCTTGACAGTCTCTGCAAGCTCTTCTCGCAGAAGCTCAAAGGCCTTCATTACGGGAAATCTGAACTCTTCAGGAAGTTTCTCTATTGCTTCAAGATACTTTGCCATATAATTATTTTACTAAATCCTATAAAAAAGGTAAATCTTTAATTGGAGGGTCAAACTTTAGTGGATGATGCCCTGCCGGCCTCAACTATTATAGGGCATCTGAAGACATATCCATCAGAGCTTATTGAGGATGTATCGATATTCGATTTTTATAAAGGGAAGAATATCCCCGAGGGCAAAAAATCACTTGCCTTCTCCATAAGATACAGGGTAAAGGACAGAACCCTCACCGATCCTAAGATAGAAGAACTCCACTGAAGGTATTTCAGGGCAAACCGTACAACATCGTTTTTGAACAATTCTGTTTATGGTGTTTTATCTAAAATGGCCTCTATTCGGCGAGTTATTCTCTTATATCTCTCAGATACCTTGTAATCCTTGAGACATCTATACTCATTGAAGAATCTCCTGCAGGAGCCCAGCCGATTCTCTGAACTGTGCGGAGGTCTTTTCGATTAAATCAGTTCTTATAGATGAGTCTTTATCAACAATGAGTAACCCATCAAATATCTCCCCGAGGACAATCAGGGAATCGATCCTGTCAGAATCCATCAGATAATTTATCAATGTTATGTCAAAGTTGTCTGGCGGCAGTCCTGTGGCTCTGGATAGTTCAATCTTAGTATCTGAGGTGAAGCCGAAGGGGTTTTCTAATGCTTCAGGAATACAATACACACCTATATCGATATCATTAAAGTCCTCTGTTTTCAGAAAGGAACCGAAGATGTAACCAAACACAACCCGCCTGTCCTGTGATAATACTTCATAAATCCTTTCCTTAATCTCTGATAGCATGAAGAAGTCTATCAGAATAACGAAGGACCTGTCAAATAAACCCTTCCAGCTTTTTTCTCTTTTCTCCTTTCATCATCTTACTATAACAAGAGCCCACATTTTCACAACTCCTGACCCTTCCATCTTAATAAGGCTAAAGCAACATAGCACAAACAGAAAAACCCTCAAAAAATCAGGCTAAAAAATCAGCCTCTTTTTTCTTCCTATTTATCTATCAACGAAAGCGCATCCAGCATTCATTCTTGTCTGACAGTTTCCATTTATATCGTATAGTTTCTGCTGGCAATATGTGACAGGGTTTGTGCAATATGGGATTCCGCATGCGTTATCTCCATAGATTAAATATGAATCTGTGGGTAGGACAGTGATACTTGTGTTGTTATTCCAAGGAGTGCATGGTCCACCATTTTTCTCATAATATCTTGTTGCTCCTGACTGGTTTCTAAGAGATATTCCTGGACTATAACAGGCATCATTCACCGTTATTGAAAATGGTGAAGATGTATTCTGGGGTCC
>DAISHO010000310.1:0-2668 GCA_036822495.1 Thermodesulfovibrionales bacterium | reverse complement strand
TCTACCACAGGTGAGATACCTATATCATCAAGACCTATAAGCCCTCTATTTATCATGGTAAATGGAAAGGGCTTCAGTTTCTTTATAACATTGCCACTCCTTATCTCAATCTCTATGTTTCTGAATCTTTCAGGTCTCTCGTTCCCTGTAATGATAATGGAATCAGGTATGCCCCTAATACTGATTATCTCCATCTCCTCGTTTCTATCACCTTCCCTTAAAACAATATGTTGAGTTTTAAATGCCTTTACGGATATGAATATTAAAAGCAGGAAAATCAATATCGAGCCCTCAAATATGGCAAGCCTCTTTCTGAATATCCTCATTGTAAGGGAAAAGAGCAAGAAGAGATAAAGAAAGATGAAGAAGGTATCATTAAAAAGGATACGAAGGGTCTCCTTTGAGATATTCATTGCCTTTATAGAATAGAAAAGGGTCATAAAAAACAAGATGCCCATTATGAATATCCCTGAGGATAAATATTTCAAAACCTTCTTCATCAATGTCTTCCCCTGAATTTTGAGCCTGCTTTTTTTGAAGCCTCCACTACATCATGAACCCTTATAATAAGAGTGTCATTGTCTATTACTGAAGGCAGTGGAATGGGATTGCACCCTCCGCTCAGCCCGAAGGATTCAGCAGGCACGGGTGTGTTGCAGTATTTGCAGATAAGGTATCTGCCTCTCTGGAGATACCCCCTCGGAGGGCATATCTCACAGGCATCGAGGCATGCAATGACCTCTCCATCGGGCCTCATCATCAGGTCTATCCTGTAAACAACACCCTCATACATGAAGGAGTACTTTCTTAACCTCATGTCAGAGACATCTCCTGAGGCATCCTTCAGTGGGACCCTCAGGATGCCGTCCTCAGCTATAATTGTAACAGGTGACGGTTCATGGGATGGATTTAAACTCAGATTTGCTGCATGCAGAAGGATAAATAGAAGGACAAAGGATGTAATCAAAGGGGTCCCTCTCATCAGAAGCTCCTTTCTGTAAAGGGCGATGTTCTTCCTTATGCTCGCCTTTTTCTCACCTCTTAATTCAGGCTCAGGTGATAAAAGGAGTCTGATAAAGAGCACAACTGGAGGCAGAAGTACAATAACTGCTGTAAGGGCCATAGCAAATCTGTCTGATGAGAGGAATTCCATAAATTCCACTGCTGGATGAATGATATTTTCTCCAGATGGTATAAGGAGATAATCCCTGACAATATTCAAAAGGTCCTCGAGAAAAAACCTCACTCCCCGCTCCATAGAGGGTATCATCTCTACCTTCAGGAATTCTCTGCTACCTCCTGTGAGGATACTCAGTGTGGCAATGAAGAGTAGCATTTCCTGAAGGTTCATGAATTTCCTGATCTCGAGTTTTATCCGTCTTAAAAGGAGATATAAACCTGCTGTAACCATTAATCCAGAAGCTCCCTGAATATAAATGGAAGGACCTTTAAGCTCAAGACCTTCCATGAAGAGGTAAATTAACTGAAAGGTATTTATAAAAAACAGGATAGGTACTGTAAGGATGCTCAAAATATGAGGGGGTGAAAATAAGGGAATAAGGAGAAGAAAGGCATAAAAGATAAAGGAAAACCTTATAAGAGTGCCTGTCCAGAAGGAATCAGATGGAAAGAGAAAGGCTGAAAAGACTGCACCACCAAGGCTCGCCATTAATGACAGGATATAAAACAGTCCTTTCCTCTCTGTCAGGACATGGGAGACAATATATATTATAATTACTATCTCTAAGGACTCACGGAGTGTCTGGAAGAAAGGACTCATCTATGAGATACATGGGCCTCAATTATACGCCTGACCTCTTCAGGCATCTCCTTAAGACCACCTATCTTCTTCTTTATAAAGGAATTTGACATCATAAGCCTCATAGAGGTAATCATGTAATCCCTCTTGAACTGATCCTTTTCGGTGAGCATCTCCATGTATTTACCCATATAGAATCTTCTGTAACATTCTATTATTGCCCTGTCAACATCCTCAAGGGTCATGTTCTTTGGCTTTATAACAGGGTCTATGAGATTGTATCTTCTGTAATCCCTGACTGCTATGTATTCTTTAAGTTCTTCATAGATATCAGAATAGGGCCAGGGAGCTATGGCAAGGAAGTGGGCAAAGTCAGGATTGTATTCCATAACAAGCTCAAGGGTCCTCTCTATGGATTCTTCTGTTTCATCAGGAAAACCGAGGATCATGGATGTCTCTGTAATTATTCCAGCATCCCTCAAAAGGTCAAGGGCCTTCTTGGATTCCTCTATGGAGAGGTCCTTTTTTATGTAATCAAGGCCCTGCTGCTCTGTTGCCTCTGTGCCAACATAGATATGGATAATGCCCGCTCTTTTGTACTTATGGAGAATATCTTCATCCCTTATAATGTCTGGTGCACGGGTCTCCATCAGGATCTTTATATCGAGGTCTCTCTCTATCAAAAGGTCAAGGAATCTCTCCCACCTCTGTCTGTCGGGTGTGGGATAATCATCTGTAAGAAGTACGACATTCACATCGTAAACCTTTCTTAGCAACTCCATCTCCCTGATAAGGTCTTCTGGAGACCTTGCTCGCCATGTCCTCTGCCAGAACCTCTGCTGAGAGCAGAAGGTGCATTCCTGTCTGCATCCCCTTGATGTGCTTATTGCACCAAGCCTTGAACCAGGG
>DAISHO010000309.1:0-2671 GCA_036822495.1 Thermodesulfovibrionales bacterium | reverse complement strand
CTTAAGCCTATTTGAGACCTTATGCCTATTTTAAAAGCCCCTTCCAATTTGTTTTGGACAGCAGTGGTATGCCTTAAAAATAGATATTCCAGAGGAGATTAATATCTGTGATGTATTGAGAATAACTCTTTGACCTGAGGAAATTTAATCTTAGGGCATGGTCTTTTGTGATACTGAAATTATGTTTCATCTCAAGGGCATATAATCTATTACTATCACCCATGGCATGGTACATAAACCTTGAAGAAAGCAGGATTTTCCACCACTTTGTAAAATCCTTGATAATCCCTGCTGAAGGACCTGCTCCAAAGGTGTAATCATGAACGAAGCCACGCCCTATCTGGAGGTCAGCCTCAATAAATACATAATAAATACTACCTAAAACTTTACTTGCAAAACCAAAGCCAGGGTTTAAAGAGTATATAAGATGTTCCCTTCCATCATAAAGGGTTTCCCTCCTGAAGCCTGTATAAACCTTCCATGAAACAGGTTTAAAAAATTCATCCCTGATGGAAAGGGAGACAATATCAATAATATCTAATCTGTTCAGCAAAGCCTTCTTATCATCAGGATAATATCTTAGTTCTATGCCACCAAATATTATCTCAGAGCCTTTCTGGAAACCATGCTCTCGATCTGCAAGGTCATGATAGGCAGGTCTGAATCCTGTTAACTGATATGCCTTATTATCCTTTGTGCCTACTCCTATGCTTACCATGCTTGATGAATGACCCTCTTCAGGTCTTGGGGGCTGAGGGATATTTAATATCTCGCTATCCTGTTTCCCAAGGTCCTTTCTTACATTAAGGATCTCAAGGAATCTCTTCTGATAAATCTCTTTATCAATATCCCGTCTCATAAATCTATGCTGGACAAGCTCAGCAGCAATATCGAGGACTATTATCTTTCCTTGTCTTTCAAGTGATTCATCCATTACACGGATAGGACTTACAACACCACTGGCTATATCTGCTGCAAGTTTTTTGTCCTTTGGACTTAAAGATGTAGCCCAGTGTCTTATCCTTGTTGACCTCGATGGCCTGTAAGTAACAGCCTTAACAAGACCTTTTTCTATAACAGCCTTCAGCGTATCTGAAGGCACAACCCACTGACCGAATTCATCTGTCAGGTTTACCTCAGGCCTTGCAGCCTCAATTAAGAAAAGAAGATTATAAGAGCAATTTTCATCAAAAAAATAATAAAAGGAATAGATATCCTTCAATTCCCATATATGCAAAACCATCCTCATTACCTCATCATCTGACAGATTCAGCTCATATTCCCACATATCTCTCATATCGAGGTCATTATATTCTTCTATCTTTTCATAATAGGGAAGGATGGAAAAGTATCCTTTAAAGAAGCCAAAGAGACCTTTTGTTAAATAACTTATTCCACCCTCATCACCTGTATTTGCAGCATAATTTATGGCATAGGATATAAGTTTGCTCTGGTATTTTCCATCGATCCTTATCAGGGTATGGCCGAACATGGAGGCAGGACTATTCATATAGGCTGATGGGAAAACAAGGGTTGCCGACTGAGGATTAAGGGCTTCTAAAAATTTCTCAAGCTCACTGCATCTTGAGCCTGTCAGCATAGTTTCATCAATAGCAAGCCTTTCCTTTAGCCATTTATAACGGGCTGGAAACCTGCACCTCGTGTCAGAGCCCTCATCATTATATTCTTTAAAAAATGATTTTATAGTTTCGAGTAATTCTGATTCAGGATCTTTCTTTCCGGAAGGAGAGACGAAAAAATTTGGGTCATCTATAAGGCTCTCTATGTCGAAAAAAGTTTTTTTATAATGAAGAAGGACATGCCAGTATCTATCTCTGTGGAGGTTCTTCTCTTCAGCCTCTTTTAATAATTTTTGCAAGTATCCCTGTTCACTCGCCTCAGCCCAAGGAGACAAAAAAATGAGGAGGAGTATGAAAAAAATCACACCCCTCCTCAACATTATCCCTTATTAACCTCTTGAATAGATTGTAACAATATTGTCAAGGACCTGCGCGGCCTGGACATCAGGGGATGTAAATATGTTTGAGAAGTTTGCCTGAAGTTTTGAATAGAACCCCGGCCTTTCCTCAGCAGAGACTCCCATCAATTCTGCAAGGGTGTCAAGGGCCTCTCCCTGTCCCATAGCAATGTCCTTAGCAAGATTATCCATGTTATCAGCAACAAACTGATTCAATCTTTCATTGCTTGCAATCTTTGTAGCCCTCTCACATTCTGAAGTACCTGTAGTTATACCAAAGGTCTGGTTACCAAAGGTGCCATTTGTTGTAGCCTGTAATGCCTGAAGCAGCCATTTATCATCTGCACTGTCCTTAAAAAGCATTGTCCCAAGTCCGCAACCTGTATTCCTCCTTGCCTGTCCTGCTGCAAAGGCTGTGCTTACGATAAAGAGAGAAACCATAATCAAGATCATTACCCTTTTCATTTTTCTATCCTCCTTTTAATTTTGTGATTGGAGGCTCTAAAGAGCCCCTCATCTCAAGACCTCTATGCTTTATCACCCCCTTTCTGTTCTGATAAGCAGATCTTGTTATATCTTATTATATCTTAAACCTCTCCACCTCTGCTATAAGTGCCTTTGTTACTTCCTCAAGGCCATTTATTGAATTGCCCATCTCTCCTGCAAGTCTTACTGTATCATCTGCTATCTTCT
>DAISHO010000308.1:0-2678 GCA_036822495.1 Thermodesulfovibrionales bacterium | reverse complement strand
GTTCCTTTAAGATGACCATCCCTGTCGAATTTTACAATCTGGAATCTGCCTGCGTCACTTACATAAAGAATACCCTCTTTGTCAAACACAAGATTCGTGGGCCTATCGAGCCACTCTGTGGGGTCACCTTTTCTTCCAAAGGTTCTGTTTATCTCACCTGTTAAGATATCAAGAACCTTGATCTCTCCATTCTTTATATCAGCCACATACAATTCGTCACCAAAAGGTACAGCATCTACAGGTTTCCAGTCTTCAATAATCCCATAGGACCTCACATATAAATCATTCCTGTCAAAGACAACAACCTGTTTTCTCAGAGGGTCAGTTACATACTTATTGCCCTTCTCATCAATACTTATATTTACAGGCTGAATCAATTTCCCCTGACCTATAGCACCCTTGAGAAATTCATATCTTCTGTTTTTAAGATCAAAGATTATCACACCTGCATTCGTGTCACAAACATAAATCCTGCCATCATGTATGGCAACGCCATAAGGTTTGTCCAACCTTCTGACATCATCTTTTTCACCAGTAATGAATCTTTCAAAAGCAGATTTTGGTGGCTCTATATCTCTTGCACCAGTAAAGGAGGTTAAAAACTGTATTCGGGGAGGGTCTGGAGGCTCAGGAAAAAAAACAAGGGGCCCCTTTGTATCTTTTATTGTCTCAGAGCAACCTGTTATCAGGATAAATATTAAAAAGATATTTATTACCCATGCATATCTCATGCATTTATTATATTCTAAACATTGAAATTTTTACATTAAATAAAAAAGGGAAGGGACATGCCCTTCCCTTTAATTTAAATCCTTACGGTGTCTTATTCCCCTTAGCGTGGCAGGAAAGGCAGAGATTGCTATTCTGGTCACTCACATAAAGAAACTTCTCTCCACTATTACCTGTATTATGGACAGCATGACAGGTTGAACACTCCATCTTTCCATTCCAGAGGTAATTACTCACAGGAGTAGTTCCGAATTGTGCAGTTGAAGAATTATATATCTCTGTATCCTCAGCTGCGACTGAATCATAATCAAATCCTATTGGATGGTGGTTAACAAGGTAACCATCTGCACCGATCTTATACTGATCAGCAATTGCGCTTCCACCACTGCTTCTTGACCTTGAATCCTGTGGTGCATGGCCATATTCATTTACTGCAACAGTTCCATCATGACAGCTCAGACAGAGCAGGGATACCGAGCCTACCTTGTCAAAATAGTCCACAGACTGGGGATGCTTTGAACCAGAGATGGGCTGGTCGCTACCTGGTGTGTAAGGTGTAAATATCTGGGTTGTTACAGCATGGTTCCACAAAGGCAGATAGGTATAATCTGCTGGTGCCTCTGGACCGGTTCCCTGACCTGAACCATTGGGCCTGTAGGCATGGTGGGGTGCATGACACCACACACATATCCTGTTCAGATAATCAGGAGGCTGAGCAGGATAATTTCCACCAGGCTGACCCTGCCTCAGGTCATGGGGTGTGCCATTGATGCCTGTACCAGGTGTGTAATTCCCTGTAAAGGCAATTGCAATAGCAAAGCTACAGAGGACTACAAATAGAGTAATTAATGGAATCGACAACCTTTTCATCACAGAAAACCTCCTTACTCCATTTATACTGCTCAATGAGCAGCCAAACCCTGAATCCTGACAGGCAATATTTATTAAGCAATTGTTATGCCAGATTAAAAATCAAGATAATACCATGAATTTTGTATCACCCATAAGGTCTTTACCCCATTTAAAGGGTGAAATAACCCAAAAAGGTGGTGAAATCTCTAACATAGGTTAAATCCAGTTTTAATAAACATTAATTAATAAACATTTAAAAATAAAGAGATTCATAGATTCTAAACCATTGGCATATTAATTGCTTTTTAATTTCCAACAAACCCTTTTCTGACAGGCAATTAAAAATAATGAAAAGGAGGTTCAGATGTTGAGGTTTGTCCTGACTATAATGTTCCTTCTTTTATTTCTCTCAGGGTCCGGTCTTGCAGCCCATCCTGATGTTGTTGTTAAGGGATTCAGTGGATCTCCTGTAAGTGGATATGAACCTTACAGTCCAAAACAGACCTGCGGAGGTTGTCATATTGAGGCCTGCACCGCACCAACCCCTGATAATCCCAAAGGATACTGCACTGAACAGCAGCAGAACAAGGACGATTATGGTATCGGGTTAAAACAGGTTCAGCAACATGTGGGAAGAATACTCGCTGATGGAACTGTTACATTCACTACCCAGACTGTGAGTTCCTACGAGCATGGTGTTTCTGTATCAAAACATGTGAACATGGGAAGGAATGAGTCCTATACTGCAGACATGAGAAACACCTGGAAACAGGCCTTCTTTACAAGCTCTCCTGGCATGTTTGGACGTTATTGACCTCCGTCAAACCGCCAGTTGGCGGCTATGGATATCAACCTCACAGGCGATACCTATGGAAGGCAGATAGAGGCCTCTCCTGCAGATTGGACAAAGTCATGTGGTGCATGTCATGTTGGTGGTGGTCAGCTTGAATATGATAGAACCCTTAACCCTTATAGTTCTAATTCACCTGCAGGAGACAGATACACCTATGTAAAGCCTCATATAAATCCACAAACCGGTGAGGTTGTTGCTGGAGGAATCTATGATATCTCTCAGATTCCAGAACTCCAGGCAACAG
>DAISHO010000307.1:0-2685 GCA_036822495.1 Thermodesulfovibrionales bacterium | reverse complement strand
TCCTGTCTGTTATGAGATAGAGCCTGAAGTCTATTCTTTTATCTTCCACCTTAAATCAACATCCCTTCAAGGGGGCTACTTGCTGTTGCATAAAGTTTCTTAGGTATCCTTCCAGCAAGATAGGCAAGCCTTCCAGCAATCACAGCGTGCCTCATAGCCTCTGCCATCTTAATGGGGTCTTTTGCCTGAGCAATACCAGTATTAATCAATACAGCGTCACAGCCGAGTTCCATGGCTATAGCTGCATCAGAGGCTGTTCCAACACCTGCATCCACAATTACAGGGACCTTTACTGTCTCAAGGATAATCTTAATGTTATAGGGATTCCTGATACCAAGGCCTGAGCCAATAGGTGCACCAAGAGGCATAACTGCTGCAGCACCAGCATCCTCAAGCCTCTTTGCAGTAATCGGGTCATCATTTGTATAAGGGAAGACTATAAATCCCTCTTTTGCGAGAATCTCTGTTGCCTTTATGAGGCCACAGACATCAGGGAAAAGGGTCTTTTGATCACCAATAACCTCAAGTTTTATCATGTCTGATATTCCCGCCTCACGGGCAAGCCTTGCATATCTTAAGGCCTCTTCCACTGTGTAACAGCCCGCAGTATTTGGAAGGATCTTATATTTTTTGGGATCGATGTAATCAAGAAGGTTTGGACTGTTTTTATCGAAGATATTCACCCTTCTTACAGCAACAGTAACCACATCAGCACCAGAGGCCTCAATAGCCTTCCTTGTCTCCTCAAAGTCCTTATATTTGCCTGTACCAACCCAGAGTCTGGACTTAAACTCAATACCCCTTATAATGAGCCTGTCTTCCATCCTGTCCACCTCCAACAAAATTTACTATCTCTACCCTGTCACCATCCTTAAGGATGTGCTCTTGAAACTTAGCCTTCTTAATAACCTCGAGATTCACCTCTACAGCTACCCTCTCAGGCCTGATTGAAAGCCTTTCAAGAAGCTCCTGTATAGTGAGCTCCTTTTCGATCTCGAAATCCTTTCCATTAAGAACTATCTTCATAAAACAAAAAGCCCGCATCCCTTGAGGATGCGGGCAAGATATATTTTCTATCTTTACCCCTTCCCTACGCCGGCATTACCCGGATCAGGTTCAATGGGTTCCCTCTCAAAGAGAGGGTCTCAGGCCTTACGACCTCCCCAAGGGATATTTTTATCTTACAGTTAAAAGATGAGGAATGTCAATAATATATCTCTTTCCTCATGCCAAAACCTGCACCTCTGAGGTGCAGGAAGCTTGGCAAAAAACAGAAGAACTGTTAGAGAAAGGCTTTTGTCCTGATAGTGAGTGGATTAAGAAGACTTTCAGTCTATTCAGGTTAAGAAGATTTCAGAAAAGAAAACCAGTAAAGCGAGGGATAACAAAGTTTAAAAGCATTGAAGATACCTTCTATGAGCAGTAAGGAATTGGATAAGGCAGTCACATCAAATTTTTCAATCTTCCTATCCTGTACTTGAGGAGTATATCAATAAACCTCTCATCAGAAAGGGGATTGTCTTTCATAATGTAGAGATGGCTTTGGCAGTTGCAGTCAGAAGAGCCAAAGCCTTTTATATAGCCTTCAGAGATGGAGGAAAGGGATTCTGAAAGGAGACACTCGAGATCTTCACTGGATTGAATCGGCATTACCTTTATCTCCTGAAGATATGGAATAAGATAGTCGATATGCCATCTCATGGTCTTTTCCTTTCTTAGATGCCTCTTAATCCTTGAGCTAAGGGAATTCATGGCAGAACCTGTATAAAGGTAGTAGCCCTTTTTAAAATTTATCCTTCCAAGAGAACCTATCTCGATAGTCCTGTTCCTTCTAAGCAATCCAGTAATTATATACGCTCCTCTGTCCTTTGCCTCTTTTTCATATATATGCCAAGGAATGAAGAGTTCTCTTACAAATCTGAAGTTCATTTCGTTATCCCACATAACAGATATGGCCTTAATCATTATCCTGTCTCTCAGTCTATAAAGAGTCTCAGAAAAAAGTGGGTCTGTATGAAAATCAGGAAGAAAGTATTGAGCCCCAAGATAATGGACTATAAAAAGCACTGCCCCATTGTTTCTGGCAAGGACTTCGAGGTGCCGTCTCCCCCGCTCTGTAATAGCATCAGGAAACATGGCTATAGCGTCTTCAAAGAGTGTACAGGACTTAACCTCAAGGGGCACTGTGATTCTGCCATTTTTAATGAGAAAGTCAACTCTATGGTCGTCAATAGAGAATTCCTTTTTAACAATGATAAATCCTCTGAAATCCTTAATCACTTCATCCATTATCAATCTCTCAGCAACATGGTTTGTGTATTGAGTATGAAGGCATATAATTGAATCGCTCCTCTCTGTTGCCCAGACTGTATAAGGAAGGCCTTTTCTCTTTTCTTTTTTTAAATAGACAACCCGTCCTGGTATCAATAACTCCCATAATCTTCCAGGATTCGGTAGATATGCCCTGATGAATTTACCATTCAATCGGGCTTCTATAACGAATCTGTTAAGTCTCCTCTGAAAAGATGCCTCCTCTAAGGTCATGACCTTGAAAGAAACCTCCAGATAAGGCCTCCTCTCTGACCAATAAACTGAAGGAATCTCTTTTTGTGAAGGATTAAAGGTGTGCCTAAGGACTTTACAACACTTGGCGGAAGTTTGTTCTTTAATTGTTCAGCATCCTTT
>DAISHO010000306.1:0-2710 GCA_036822495.1 Thermodesulfovibrionales bacterium | reverse complement strand
AGCCTATAGCCTAAAGCCTATTTGAGGCCTTATGCCCTCTTTAAAATACCATTTTAATTTATTTTGGACAGCTATGATGATTAATTATAACTCATATCTTGCTCTGTTATAATAACCTTTATGGAAAAAAGAATATTTGGACTTTCCAGGATTGTCTTTGTCCTCGGCATAGTGAGTCTCTTTATGGATATGAGCTCAGAGATGATTGTGCCTTTGATGCCGATTTTTTTAAACGATGTACTCAAGGCATCAAAGGTCTCTATCGGTCTTATTGAAGGTGTTGCAGAAAGCACGGCCAGTCTCTTGAAGGTTTTTTCAGGATGGTTTTCAGACAGGATTGGTAAAAGAAAGCCCCTTGTATTCTGGGGATATTCCCTTTCTGTCCTTTCAAGGCCCCTTCTTGCAGGTGCTACCTCCTGGATAGGGGTTCTCATATACAGGTTTACTGACAGGGTTGGCAAGGGTATAAGGACCTCACCAAGGGATGCCCTTATAGCAGATGTAACAGAGTCAAAAAATATTGGCAGGGCTTTTGGTTTTCACAGGGCAATGGATACTGTTGGTGCAGTTCTTGGTCCTGCTATTGCCTTTGGAATACTTGCAATAAGCTCAAATAATATGAGACTTGTCTTCTGGCTTTCCATTATTCCAGGTCTTCTTGCAATAGGTACTATTGCACTATTTGTGAAAGATATACCAGGGAAGTTGAAGGCCAAAAAGAATTTGGTGGCGATTGGTAGCGAGAGTAACAGTAAAGGCTTAATTTTTTCAAATATAGATGGGAGATTCAAGGTCTTTCTATTAATAGCAATTCTTTTTACCCTGGGTAAGATACCAGAGGCCTTTCTTGTGCTAAGGGCAAAGGAGCTGGGAGTGGATGTGCGACTTATTCCCATGGTATATCTTGTTTTTAACATTACCTCTGCTTTTCTTTCTACTCCCTCAGGTATTATTGCTGATAGGGTTGGGAAGAGAAAGGTTATTTTTCTGAGCTACCTCTTTGGAGCCTTTACCTATGGAGGCTTTGCCCTTGCCTTTTCAGGTATTCATGCCTGGTTCCTTTTTATTCTTTACGGGATATTTATTGCCATGAATGAGGGTAATCAGAGGGCTTTTGTTGCTCAATTGATTGACCCGGAACGGAAGGCCACAGGCTACGGAATCTATCATACTGTTGTGGGTATTATAGGGCTTCCCGCTGGCATTATAGGTGGAGCCCTTTATCAATCCTTCGGATCAGAAGTGGTATTTTTCTACAGCTCCTGTCTCTGCCTTGTAGCAGGAAGCATCTTTTATTGCTCCCTGATGAGAAGATAAAAAAACATTTGACATCGAGCTTAATGTTTGATAGGATTTAATAAAAGTATAAATGCACCCTTTGGGTGCTAAATCTTAAAAGGAGGTAAGGGATGGCAGCAAAGAAGAAGACCTCAAAAAAAAAGGTTGCCAAAAAGGCAACAAAGAAGGTAACAAAAAAGAAGGTGGCTAAGAAGCCAGCCAAGAAGGTGGCAAAAAAGGTTGCCAAGAAAAAGGTAGTCAAGAAGGTTGCGAAGAAAAAGGTGGCAAGACCGAAGAGACAGCCCAGTCCTGAGTTCATGAAGCCCCTTAATGTGAGCCCGGCCCTTGCAAAGGTCGTTGGTCCAGGGCCCATGCCAAGAACAGAGGTTACAAAGAGGTTGTGGGCTTATATTAGAAAGAACAATCTTCAGGACCCTGTGAACAAGAGGATGATTAATGCTGATGATAACCTGAGAGAGATCTTTGAGGGCAGGAGCTCAGTGTCAATGTTTGAGATGACAAAGCTTGTGAACAAACACTTGAGTTAGCCTTCATAATCCATGTATAAGGGGCGGATTCGCTCCGCCCCACCTTTACAAATTCTTACCCCTCTTTTGAGTAGTAGGGGCTTCAGAAATCAAATATCCGCCTCCTCGTTTCCGACCTTTGAGTTCCTGTTTAGTGCTTTGTTTTATCATAAAGTTCCTTTATGGTACTCCTCACTACTGAATTGTCCTTTGTTAGATATACTACTTCTTTTATCATGGCATTGCCGATCATTCGCTGGCAGAGCATGCAGGGTTTTCCATCAGCAAGACTTCCATCATCTTCAAAACCTGCAATATATATAGTTGCATCCTTCATTCTTTCAGGAGGTCCATTAATAATAGCATTTTGCTCTGCGTGGACTGCCTCACAGAGCTCATATCTTTCACCAGGTGGGATATTTAAATCCCTTCTCTTGCAGGAGCCCCTGTCTATGCAGTTAATTGAACCTCTTGGTGCACCATTATAACCTGTGCTTACAATAACATTATCCTTAACAATTACAGCTCCGTATCTCCTCCTGAGGCATGTGGATCGAGATGAGACAACCTTTGCTATCTCTAAAAAATACTCATCCCAGTCAGGCCTTTTAAGCTTATCCTTTTTATTGTCTTTCATGTTGGAGTTGATTATTATATCAAAAAAACGAAAAGCCAGTTATGCCGAGCAATCAGCTGTCGGCACACCTGTCCAAAATAAAGTTTTGAATGGGCATAAGGCTGAAGTCAATAGAACAACGGATGTTAGTGCGATAGAGCGATAGGGCGTTAGATAATAGTGAGTTAGTGGGTGAAAGATTTCTAAATCACTGCGAGGGCTGTCGCACGGTCGCTCTATAAGAATGGGGGAGTTAGTAAAACTAAACTGTTACCAGTGATTTTGCTAT
>DAISHO010000305.1:0-2713 GCA_036822495.1 Thermodesulfovibrionales bacterium | reverse complement strand
TCCACAGTATTTTTAAAAAGAAAGGGAATGCTCATTGACCTTGGAGGGATTGCAAAGGGCTATGGTGCTGACAGGGCAATGGAGATTCTTAAGAAGAATGGCATAAATTCATGTCTTGTAGCTATAGCAGGTGATATTAAGGTCTCTGGCAGAAAACCTGATGGAAGCCTCTGGGTCGTAGGCATCAGGCACCCGAGGGCTGAAAAGAGTTCAGATGACATATTTACAAGCCTTCCTTTAACAGATGCTGCTATTTCTACATCTGGTGATTATGAGAGATTTTTTATTAAAGATGGCAAACGGTACCATCATATAATAAATCCTTTTACAGGTTATCCCTCTGAATCAACAGGTGGAGTTTCTGTGATTACTGAAGAAGGTTATCTCAGTGACAGCCTTGCTACTGCTGTATTTGTCCTCGGTCCTGAGAAAGGTATGGAATTGCTTAAAAGACTTGGATATAAAGGTATATTTATTACAGGTGATTTAAAGACCTATGAGTAGGGGGATACTTCAGCCTATAGCGAAGCTAAATGAGAAAAGTACTTTCCATATTTGACCTTGTCCTTATATTTTCACTAACGGGAGGTTCTCTCCTCGGTCTTGTCTATATGGACAGGCTTATACCAGGGGGAGATTCTGTAAGGATAGAGGTGAATGGTGAGCTTAAAGGCATTTATCCTCTTAATGAAGACAGGATTGTAGAGCTCAATGGGCCTCTTGGAAAGACCATTGTGGAGATAAGGGATAAGAAGGTGAGGGTAGTGGATTCTCCATGCCCTAATAAGTTCTGTGTTCATCAGGGTTCTGTATCAAAAGGAAGTATAATATGCCTTCCAAACAGGATAGTGATAATAATTGGTGGAGAGCAGGGAATAGATGCAATTACAGGATAAGGACCCTAAACAGATGTCAGAAATCAGAGGTCAGAAATCAGAATCTGAGGAAAATTTTTTCTCGGCATCTGACCTCCGATGTCCGACATCTGATATCTGTTTCGGTGACGAAAGTAACAGTTCACGAAAACAGCTCACCATTGCTGTCCTTAGTGCTGTGGCTATTGCTATTCATAGTATAGAGAGTCTTGTCCCGATGCCTGTACCATGGTTGAGGATAGGTTTTTCTAATGTGATAAGCCTTATTGCCTTTATATCTTTTGGCTTCAAGACAGCAATGGCTATTACCATTACAAGGGTCTTTGTATCTGCCATGCTTATAGGAACCTTTCCAGGACCAGCCTTTGTTCTCAGTCTTTCTGGCGGGATTTTAAGCACCTCAGCACTTTCGCTGGCTTCGATAGTGCCCTTTTTTGGAATAACAGGCCTCAGCGTTGTGGCTGCCTTTTTTCATGTTATCGGTCAGCTCTCTGTTGCCTATTATCTTTTTATAAAGAGGCCAGAGGCAGTTATAGCAATTGCACCACTCTTGATTCTCATGGCTACTTTCACAGGAGCAATAAATGGATGGATTGCTGGTTTCATATTGACCAGACTCAGGCGACAGGCTTCAGTAGGCTATAGGTCATAGGCTACAGGCGATAGGCTACAAATAGGCTACAGGCGATTAAAATAGGCTATAGGCTACAGGCGACAGGAAATAGGCTATAGGCGATAGGAAATAAAAAAATCCTGATGCCTGAAGCCTAAAGCCTGCAGCCTAATGTCCTGAGGCCTGTAGCCTGGCGCCTTAAGCCTGTAGCCCTAAAGTTGCCTTGTGTTATAATTTCCTATGTTTTACACAAAACTATCCAGATCCCTTAGATTTATCAATCCATTGCTGATGCTTTTTTCACTCCTTTCAATATTTTATCTTATCAGGGTTTTGATTGAGCCAGCAGTTCCTTTGATACCAGAACAGAAGTCAGAGGTCGGGGTTCGGAAGTCAGAGTTAAAGGAAACTCTTTCCTTAGCAGTTGATAAATATGCGGGACTCCTTCAGGAGAATCCCTTTGGAATAAAGGGAGAGTTCAGGTTGATAAACCAGCCGTCAGGTGTTAGAGGTAATAGTGGAGAAAATGAGGGGCTTATCACCCTTATTGGAACTGTAAGTGGAGGAGATTATGATTATGCTATTGTTGTTGACCAGTCGGGCAAACAGGAGGTGTTTAAGAAGGGTCAGAATATCTTTGGTATTGGCAAATTGAAGGCTGTTTATAAGGACAGGATAGTTCTTAAGACCCCTTCAGGAGAGAGGTCTTATGAGATTGCCGATATTATTATAAAAGAGGTAAAGGCTCAGGCAGGGGGGGCACAAAACACTTCTTCATCATCAAGCCCGACAATTACTTCTCTATCAGCTCCTGTTAGAACCTCAGCTAATATATTCACTATAAATTCTGATGCCCTCAGGCATGCTATTGACAATCCAAAAGAGATATTGACTGATGCCAGGTTTATACCTAATATAGTAGATGGCAGGCAGGAAGGATTTATCGTAAAGGAATTGAAAAAGGGTGGTGTATATGAAAGTCTCGGTCTTGAGGATGGTGATGTCCTTCTGAGGGTGAATAACCTTCCCATAACAGGTCCTGAGAGCGCATTGCAGGCCTTTACCGCCCTCAAAGGTATGGACAGGATAGAGCTTGATATAATGAGAAGAGGGCAGAAGATAACAATGACCTATCAGATAAGATAGAGCAGTGGTGCCATAGCTGTCCAGAATAAATTAAAATGGTATTTTAAAGAGGGCATAAGGCCTCAAAAACACAAAAGAA
>DAISHO010000304.1:0-2713 GCA_036822495.1 Thermodesulfovibrionales bacterium | reverse complement strand
GTCAACAAGTACTATCTCAGCAGATAAGCCCTGTCTTAAGGTTCCCTTGGGATACTGAGTATTCTGGCAGGATTGAATGACATTTTCAAGACAAGGTCCTTCAAGGTCAGGTGTCCATTATGAACCAGCTTAAGGCTTAAGGAGAGGGCAGTCTCAAGGCCTGAGATACCTGAAGGTGCCCTGTCAAATTCCTGAAGTTTTTCATCTCTATGATGTGGTGCGTGGTCTGTAGCAATTACATCAATCGTCCCATCCTTGAGTCCCTCGATTATCGCCTCTAAGTCCTCTTCTGTCCTGAGGGGTGGATTTACCTTGGCATTAGTATTATAATCAACAACAGCCTCCTCAGTTAAAGTAAAGTAATGGGGACAGGTCTCAGCAGTAACATTTATTCCTTCCTCTTTAGCCCTTCTTATGAGTTCAACTCCTCTTTTTGTCGAGACATGGGCAATATGGAGTCTTCCTTCTGTAAGACGGGCAAGCATTATATCCCTTGCAATCATTATCTCCTCTGCCTCCTTCGGGATACCCCTCAGCCCAAGCCTTGTTGATACCTTTCCTTCATTCACCACCCCACCTTCTGAAAGAGCCAAATCCTCACAATGGGAGATGATAGGAACCTGAAAGGCCTTCGAATACTCAAGGGCCCTCCTCATTATAAGACTATTCATTACAGGCCTTCCATCGTCAGAAAAGGCAATGCATCCAGCAGAGTGCATCCTGCCAAGCTCTGCAAGCTCCTCACCGCGCTGCCCCTTTGTTATTGCACCTACTGGATAGACATAGCAGGCCCCTTCTGCATAGGCCTTTCTGAGGATGAATTCTGTAACCGTCTCATTATCATTTACAGGATTCGTATTTGGCATACAGCAGAGGTTTGTAAATCCACCTCTTATGCCAGCAAGGGTCCCTGTCCTTATGGTCTCCTTATGACTGAAACCGGGCTCCCTGAGGTGGCAATGCATGTCTACAAGGCCTGGAAGTACATAGAGGCCTGTAGCATCAATGAGCTTCCAATCTGAGACCCTCTGCATGACCATTGAGGGCCGAAGGATTATCTCCTTTATCCTTCCATTTTCAATTAATATATCTCCGATGCCATCTATGTCCTGCGAAGGGTCTATGATATGCCCGTTCTGGATAAGGATATTCATCTTATCTCCATTTGATTACCTAAAAGATACAGTATTGCCATTCTAATGGCAATGCCGTTTGTGACCTGATCAAGTATTACAGAGCTCGGTCCATCTGCAACCTGTGAGGATATCTCTATACCTCTGTTCATAGGCCCTGGATGCATTACTATCGCATCAGGATGTGCAAGTCTTAATCTTTCCTCAGTAAGCCCCCAGAGTTTAAAATATTCACCCTGCGAAGGGAAAAACCCCTTTCCCTGCCTTTCTATCTGAATCCTTAGCATCATAATTACATCAACATCCTCAAGGCCTTCTTCCATTCTATAAAAGACCTCTATGTCATCAATAAAAAAGGCCTCCTTGAGCGCTGGGGGCAAGAGAGTGGGTGGACCTATTAACCTTAGTTTAGCTCCAAGTTTTGAGAGACAGAAGATGTTTGATCTTGCCACCCTGCTGTGGAGGATATCTCCAACGATTGCTATCTTAAGCCCCTCGATTCTTCCTTTTTTCTCGAGTATGGTGAAGGCATCAAGGAGTGCCTGTGTTGGATGTTCGTTGATCCCGTCTCCTGCATTTATAACTGATGCCTTTGTGTGTTTCGCAATTAAATGGGGAACTCCGCTGCTCTGATGCCTTATAACCATATAATCTATCTCATAGGATTCTATTGTTCTTATGGTATCAAGGAGTGATTCACCCTTTACCACAGCAGATGCTGGAATAGAAAAGTTTAATACATCCATGCTCATCCTTTTTTCAGCCAGCTCAAAGGATGTCCGCGTCCTGGTTGATGGTTCGAAGAAAAGGTTCACCACGGTCTTTCCCCTGAGGGTGGGCACCTTTTTGATGTCCCTTTTTAAGACATCTTTAAAAGACCCTGCTGTCTGAAGAATCCTCTGTATATCTTCAGTTGATAAATCCCTTATGCCAAGTAGATGTTTCATTCCTTCTTGATAATTACCACCCTGTCCTCTAAACCTTCCTCCCGGAGGTTGACCTCTACAATTTCGTCCCTTGAGGTCGGTACCATCCTGCCGATATACTGGGCGCATATGGGAAGCTCCCTGTGCCCCCTGTCAATAAGGACAGCAAGTTGTATCTCGGCAGGCCTGCCCACATCCATAAGGGCATCGAGGGCTGCCCTGATAGAGCGGCCTGTGAAGAGGACATCATCAATGAGTATAATCTTCTTTTCTGTAATATCAAATGGTATCTCGGTCTTTCTTACAACAGGATGTTCCTTCCTTATAGAAAGGTCGTCTCTGTAAAAGGATATATCAAGGGAACCGACCGGGATTTTGACCTTTTCAACTTGCTCTATCTTTTCTGCAATCCTTCTTGCAAGATGCACACCACCTCGCTGAATACCTATCAGACAGATGTCCTCTGTCCCTTTATTTACCTCAATAATCTCATGGGCAATTCTTGAAAGGGCTCTTTCGATCTCCTCTTTTGTAAGGATCGTTTTCATTCAATATAAATTTCACACCTGTCCAAAATAAATCTTAAAGGGGCATGAGGCCAACTATTACTTACGCCATTAGCAAAAGACACAAAAGGCGACTCCTTAATGTAAC
>DAISHO010000303.1:0-2716 GCA_036822495.1 Thermodesulfovibrionales bacterium | reverse complement strand
GCCTAAAGCCTATAGCCTAAAGCCTATTTGAGGCCTTATGCCCTCTTTAAAATACTATTTTAAAATTTATTTTGGACAGCTATGATCCTGGTATATCTCCTGAGATAAGCCCTCTGTTTCTCTCACCGATGCAGGCCTGCAGAGCCACTCAAGGTTAAATGTATAGGAATTCCATTCCTTGCAATTAGGGCATCTACCAGACCATGTCTCTGATAGATAGCCACAGTTATTACAGCAATAATTCAATCTCAAGGTCCTCTTCAGGTCGATGGCCTTTCTGAATTCAAAGGCAGCCCTTTCAGGCTGCTTCCTTTTAAGAAAGAGATTTCCCATAAGACGGTGCATTTCAGGGAAGGCAGTGCCTTGGGCCTCTATTGTCTTAAAGATCTCTATAGCCTCATCTATCATCTCGAGTCTGTAATAGAGCTTTCCAAGGAGAAAATTCAGCAAAGGGTCATTGGGTCTCTCTGAGATAGCAGCCTTGTAATACCTTATCAGTCTTGCAGGCTCTCCATTAGCTATCAAAAGGTCTTCAAGCCTGGCAAGTAAAAGCGGTGAGGTTGTTTCTTGATAGGAGAGCCATAAAAATTCTACTGCCTCCTCAATAAGGCCTTCGGAAAGCATAACCTCAACAAGGCCAAGGTAGGCAGGAATGAAAAATTTATCTATCTTTGTAGCTGTCTTAAATGCCTTTTTTGCCTTCTCAAGCTCTTTATTTTCAAGGCTGACCCTGCCAAGTTCATATTTATAGCCAGCAAGGAACCTCCTCTCCCTTTTTTGTGATGCTCCATCAGAAAGGTTTTTTATAATCTGCCTTTCTGTATCAATTAATTCTTCCCATCTCTGGAGTCTCTCGAGGATATTCCTTTTTCTGTAAAGGGCTGAAAGATTTGCCCTATCAATCTGAAGTATATCCTCAACATATCTCAGGGCATCCTGCCAGCGACCAGTTCTTTCCATTAGATTTTCCATTGTAAAAAGCACATCAAGTCTTCTGGGTGCAAGCTGTCTTGCCCGCTCTGCATAAGAATAGGCCTTCTGGAGGTCTCTCAGCTCCAGACAGGTCTCTGAAAGCCTTAGATAGGCATCAATATAATCAGGGTTGTCCTTAATTATTGTCTCAAGAACACCCTTTGCCTCCTCGGTTCTTCCTGCAAGAATCAGGTCAAGGGCCCTCGAATAAAGCTCATTTCTGCGCTCTTCCCTCTTATACCTCTTTTGCTGACTCAGATTTTTAATAAATCTCCTTGTATCCCTTATGATAAATACAAATAATACAATGAGGGCTCCTGTTATACCTGATGCCAGCATTATCACAATCTTTGGGGCCTCATAAACCTCAGAAGGGGCAAATACAATAGTTATGGTTTCCCTGTTCAGAGTGGCAAGATAACCAATTCCTATAAGGATTAGCAGAAACAAGATTAATAAAAATCTTCCCATTATATCCCCTTTGTCCTCAACCTCTCTTCAATCTCTATCCGCGGTGCATCAAGCCAGAGTTTTTCGAGTTCATAATAATGTCTGGTCTCTCTTTCAAATATATGAACTATTATATCGCCATAATCCATAAGAACCCAGTGGCTGTAGCTCAAACCCTCTATAGAAAGGGGCTTAAGACCATCCTTGCCGAGGGCTTCCTCGATATGCTCTGCTATTGCCCTAACCTGGGTTGTGCTATCAGCAGACGCAATTACGAAATAATCAGTCAGTATAGTCAGGTCCTTAAGCTCAAGTATAACAATATCCTCAGCCTTTTTATCTCTGGCAAGGCTGTAAACCCTTCTTACAAGCTCTAAACCCTTAACCTTTTACCTCCTAAGTCGGTTTATTATAATCAAGTATCCTATTTTTGATTATATAGTATTCTACTTCCTCTGGCAATAGGTATTTTATACTTTTCTTAGCCTTCATAAAAGACCTGATCAGGCTACCAGAGATTGATATTGCCGAAACCCTTTCAAAATAAAAAGGCCTGTGGTGGAATTCCTCTATCTCTTCCTTTATAAATCTCATAAGGCCATCTTCAGGAATACCGTATGTAAGAAGGTTTTTGAGTCCCAGAAGTGGCGTTCCAGGCCTTGTTACTACAATGAATTCTGCAAGCTCAAGTATCCTGTGAGGTCTCTTCCATTTGGGAAGATCTGCAACAGCATCAGCACCAGCAATAAAATACAGGGTACTATCAGGATATTGCTCCTTAAGTATCTCAAGGGTATCCACTGTATATGATATGCCTTCTCTCTTAATCTCTATATAGGAAATCTCAAAAAAAGGATTGCTCTTAATTGCAAGCCTCACCATCTCTGCCCTGTGATGTGCGGAAATTAATTCTGTGCCATAGATCTTAAAGGGTGGTATCCCCGAAGGGATAAATAGCACCTTTGTAAGATTAAACCTCTCTCTTACCTCCTCAGCTATCCTCAGATGTCCATAGTGGATTGGATTGAATGTTCCTCCGAGGATTCCTATCTTCACCTTCCCTCCATCTCCTCAAGAATCCTCTTTATTTTTTCGCTCCTCGTCCTGTCTCCCTTTAATTGCCATATCTCAAAGGCCCTCATAAAATATTCCCTTGCCCTTTTCATATCAGCTATATCTCTGTATAGTTTCCCAAGGGCCTCCATGTCGAGGCCGACCTTATCTGGCAGGGCAAGTTTTCTATCTATACTAAGTGCTGTCAGGAGATGAAACTCTGCCTTAGGTGCGACAGATG
>DAISHO010000302.1:0-2730 GCA_036822495.1 Thermodesulfovibrionales bacterium | reverse complement strand
AGTTCGATAAATTAAGAACAGATGCCTTTATTAAGATTATTCAAGGAGATGCAAGAACAGTTAAATTGCCAAAAGTTTTGAAAATAGATGGAATATTCACTTCACCACCATATGTTGGGTTAATAGACTACCATGAACAGCATAGATATGCTTATGAGCTATTCGGTTTTCCGAGGTTGGACGATTTGGAAATAGGTCCTGCCATGAAGGGACAGAATGGAACTGCAAAAGCAGAATATGTGAAGGGAATAATAGATGTATTTAAAAATGTCTCAAAAAATTTAATAAAGGGAGCAAAAATTTTTATCGTAGCAAACGATAAATTCAATTTATATCCTGAAATAGGAAAACAATGTGGTTTTAAGTTGATAGATGTTTTTAATAGACCAGTGCTTATGAGAACAGAACGGGATCAGAACAGATTTTTTGAATCAATATTTTATTTTAGAAAAGTATAATTATGAGATTACCGTCAAAAATAGCAGAAGAAATTACAGACTTACTCACTAAAACAGTAAGAGAAAAATTGGAAAATTATAAACCTGAGACTGAGCATATGCCATTCCATTATAGCCTCCTTGGCAAGGATAGATATGCCATGTTCTCATTTATTCAATCAATGAATACAACTTTTGGTATGTCTATTTGGGAACAGGTAGCGGTTATTTTAGCTAAAGGTGCTGGAAATTATGCAAAGAGACAATACATATTGCGTGGTACGATAGATAACCAGACCGAAAATGTCATAAATGACATTCTTCGTGCATTAAGAGAAGGCAAAAGATCACCAAACAAGAAAGATGAAATAGAGCAAATTAGAAAAATAATTCAGAAAGGGAAACCAAAAAGAGATCCAGATTCTGTAGTTGACCTGTTTGTGAAAATTAAAGATGAAGAAAACTACTTTGATATCACAAGTGCAAAACCTAACATGAAAGAATTTGTAGCATTAAAACTTAAACTTCTCAGGTGGACTGCTTTAAGATCAAGTCAAGATAAAAGTGCTAAGGTTTTTACAAGATTGGCTATACCATATAACCCATATCATCCAGAGCCTTATGATAGGTGGACATTAACAGGTTTATTCGATTTAGAGGGAGGAGAAATTTTGATTGGTGAAGAATTTTGGAATTTTGTTGCAAATGGGGATGTATATAATGATTTATTAGATGTTTTCCAAAATGTTGGTGAAAAGTTGAGAGACGAGATTGATAAAAAATTTGCTGAATTCAGAAATAGGAAATAATATATCAGCCGATTCAGGAGATAAGATGCGTATTCTTAGAGGCCATCATCTTGTATGTCTCCATTTCTTCAGTGGCAAGGGATACGATGAGGTATTTGTTGATAATCTCAGAGATATTATGGAACGAATTGATACGGAAGTTATAAAGATAACTGATGGACCTGATGATGTCTGTAAGAGTTGCCCTTATCTTAAAGATAACAGGTGTCTTTATGATGAGAATGCAGAAGAAGAGGTAAGGGAGATGGACTGTAGGGCTCTTCAATTACTGAAGGTCAAAGGAGATGAAATTAGCTGGAGTGAGATAAGAAATCAGATCCCTCTGGTCTTTTCTGATTGGTATATGACTTATTGCCTTCAATGCGACTGGCTAAGGGTGTGTAATGAAAATGAATTATTTAAAAGCCTGAAGGAGGTGTTGTGAGATAATGTTTTTATATCTAATCCAGCATGGAGAGGCAAAGAGCGAAAAGGAGGACCCTGAAAGGGGACTTACAGATAGGGGCATTGAGGATATAAAGAGGGTTGCTCGATTTCTTGGTCCTCTGAACCTCTCTGTTTCTCAAATATTCCACAGTGGCAAAAAGAGGGCATTACAGACGGCTGAACTCTATGCTGAATATCTTAAGCCAGAAAGGGGCCTCAGTGTAGATGATGGCCTTGCACCCCTTGATGACCCCAATATCTGGTTTGAGAAACTTTCATCTATGAATGAAGATATCGTCCTTGTCGGACATCTACCCCATCTTGAAAGACTCAGCTCCTTGCTTTTGTGTGGCGATGCAGGAAAGAAGATAATAAACTTCAGGATGGGAGGTGCGGTTTGTCTCAGAAGGATAGACAATATATGGTCTATTGAATGGGTGGTTGTGCCAGAGGTGATAAGATGGGAGATTTAAAGGAGAGAGGGATGATTAAACTCAAAAAAATTGAGCAGGCAATAGTGGAAGATAAACTTAGCGGGATGTCTGATATAGAAATTGGGAAAAAATACAAGATCACATATCGGCAACTCGAAGACATTTTAAGAAAAGCAACAGGAGTAAGTATAAGCTCATTAAAGAAAGAGAAGGAGGTCAAAAAACTTGCGCCAAAGGATTTTAAAGAAGAGACAACTACTGTATGGAGTTTTAAAAGCCGCGGCGATTGGGCAACCCATAGTGGTGAATATAGAGGAAATTGGTCACCTTATATCCCGAGAAATGTAATTCTTAAATATTCTAAACCTGGAGAGCGTGTTTTAGATTATTTCTGCGGTGCTGGTACTACCGCAGTAGAAGCAAAGCTCCTTGGAAGAAGATGTATAGCCCTTGATATAAATGATAAGGCTATAGAACTGGCAAAGAAAAATGTTGATTTTAAAATACCAAGTAATGAGCCTTTAATAATCTATGAGCCAGAATTATTCGTTGGTGATGCAAGAGATCTATCTCTTCTAAAAGATAATTCAGTTGACTTGATCTGTGCCCATCCACCCTATGCAG
>DAISHO010000301.1:0-2730 GCA_036822495.1 Thermodesulfovibrionales bacterium | reverse complement strand
CATTAAAAAAGGATATTAAAAAAGGAAGGTTTATTGCTGGTGGCAGCACCATTTCCCAGCAACTGGCAAAAAATCTATTCCTTACACCTGAAAAGACATTTTCAAGAAAACTCAGGGAAGCGATTATAACCTGGAGGCTTGAAAGGAATCTCTCAAAGCGGAGAATCCTTGAGCTTTATCTCAATGTTGTTGAATGGGGTCCTGGAATCTTCGGTGCAGAGGCTGCTTCAAATTACTATTTTGGTAAAAAGGCTATAGACCTCACACCTGAGGAGGCTGCGAGGCTTGCCTCTGTGCTGCCGAACCCGCTGAGATATAACCCTCTGGGAAACTCAAGGTTTGTTGAAAACAGGTCAGCCCTTATTCTTGAGATAATGAAGAGGCGTGGTATTATTCCACTTGAGTATGGAATGGAAGAGACTCAGGAAGAGTCAACAGAAGTCAATAGTCAATAGCCTTATTTTACAAAGGTCAGCCAGTGTCTGTATTTTTTATTCTTGCCTTTTACAATATCAAAAAATATACTCTGGAGTCTCTTTGTTATATCACCCGGTCTGCCATTGCCAATCCTTCTTCCATCGACTTCCCTTATGGGGGTCACCTCAGCTGCAGTTCCTGTAAAGAAGGCCTCATCAGCTATATAAAGCTCATCTCTTGTAAATCTTGACTCAAGGACATCAATGCCTTCATCTCTTGCTAACCTGATAATACTGTCTCGGGTAATACCTTCAAGAATAGATGTAAGAGGGGTGGTCTTCAATATGTTCTTCCTCACAATAAATATATTTTCTCCACTTCCCTCCGAGACATATCCATCCGCATCGAGCAAAAGGGCCTCATCATAGCCATTCATTATTGCCTCTTTCTTGGCAAGCTGGGAATTCACATAATAACCACTAACTTTTGCCCTTGCCATAAAGGAGTTCACATGACCCCTTACGAAGGAGGAAGTCTTTACCCTGATACCATTCTTAAGACCTTCATCTCCAAGATAACTTCCCCAGGGCCAGACAGCAATAGCAACATTTATAGGATTGCCTTTGGGATAAAGCCCCATGGCACCATAACCGATATAGGCAATTGGTCTTATATAACACTCCCTCACGCCATTTACCTTAACTGTTTCGATAACAGCTCGCTTCACCTCTTCCATTGAATATGGAATATCTATCATAAATATAGAGGCAGATTTGTAGAGCCTTTCTATATGCTCATCGAGCCTGAATATGGCAGAACCTTCTTCTGTATCGTAAGCCCTTATACCCTCAAATACAGCAAGACCATAATGGAGACTATGGGTAAGCACATGAACCTTTGCCTCATCCCAGGGGATTAATCTTCCATCCATCCATATCTTTTCTGTCTTATTAATCATCTTGAACTCCTATAACTTCTTTTTTAAGGACTCTTTAATCAACTCCTGGCCTATTACATTCCTCTGTATCTGATTTGTGCCCTCGTATATCTGGAGTATCTTTGCATCTCGCATCATCTTTTCAACAGGATATTCCCTCATATACCCGTAGCCTCCGAGGATCTGGACCGCATTTGTCGTAACCCTCATCGCCATGTCAGTAGCAAAGACCTTTGCCATGGCAGACTCCTTTGAGAAATCCTTTGCTCCGCTATCTATATACCTTGCTACAGAATATACAAGAGCCCTCGCAGCCTCTATCTCTGTTGCCATATCAGCAAGCATATGCTGGATAGCCTGAAAGCTTATTATGGGATGACCAAACTGGTGTCTCTTCCTTGCGTATTCAAGGGCAACCTCAAAGGCACCCTGAGCCACGCCAACTCCCTGAGCTCCAACTCCTACCCTTGAATTGTCGAGGGTCTTCATCGCAACAATAAATCCCATGCCCTCTCTTCCAAGAAGGTTCTCCTTTGGCACCTTACAGTTTTCAAAAATCAGCTCCCTTGTAGCCGATGCCCTTATACCCATCTTTTTTTCTTTTTTGCCAAAGGAAAAGCCAGGTGTTCCCTTTTCAACTATAAAGGCAGAAGCACCTCTTGGGCCTTTTGAACGATCTGTAATTGCAATTACCGTATATATCTCTGCCTCACCCCCATTGGTTATCCACTGCTTTGTGCCGTTAAGAATATAATAATCGCCTTCCTTTCTTGCTGTTGTCTCTATACCACTGGCATCACTTCCAGCATTTGCCTCTGTAAGGGCAAAGGCCACGAGTCTTTTACCGCTTGCTATATCAGGAAGGTATCTCTTTTTCTGTTCTTCATTCCCAAATAAAATAATAGGATAGGTTCCAAGGGCATTGGCAGCATAGGTGGTTGATACACCAAGACAGGCCTTTGAAAGTTCCTCAACTGCGATGCAGAGTTCAAGGGCTCCTTTACCAAGGCCTTCATATTCTTCTGGTATGAATATCCTCAGGAGATCTGCCTGGGCTATTGTCTTCATTATTTCCCAAGGGAATTCCTCCTTCTCATCAAGCTCTTCTCTTACAGGAATTATCTTTTCTTCAGCAATCTTCCTCGCTATATCCCGTATCATTAATTGCTCTTCAGTAAGAAAATAATCCATCTTTTTCCTCCCTGTGCTAATTTACTTAATTCTTAGAGCTTTTCCTCGTTTATCTTCAGCCTTCAGCCTAATTTGAAATTGGGTATTTATTTTCCCAAAGAAGACTCTTTTTTGTCAAGAAAAAGAGCTTCGGTCATGTCAATAGTTCTGTGTAAATTCTCTTAAGGGTTTAATACTCCACTGGT
>DAISHO010000300.1:0-2739 GCA_036822495.1 Thermodesulfovibrionales bacterium | reverse complement strand
CCGAGGAATATGCAAGGCATAAAGGCATTGCCCTTTATTATTCTTACGACTTTTAATTTGCAAACTTAAAATCTCGTATTAGTAGGCCATAGGCTTATACAGGCTTAAGGCCATAGGCTTTTGGTTGAAGTTTCTTTTGAGAAAGTATTTTTATTTTCCTTCAGCCTAACTTACATGCTGATTCTTTTTGACATTGATGGCACATTGATTGACTCTGGTGAGGCTGGCACCCGCTCCCTGAACCTTGCCTTTAAAGAGCAATTCTCTATTGATAATGCCTTCATGGGTATTTCGATGGCAGGAAAGACAGATGTCCAGATAATGAAAGAGGGTCTAATGAGGCATGGGATATCTCTTGATGGCAATCTGTCCTTGATAATAGAAAGCTATCTCAAGAACCTCCGCAGGGAGATAAATAACCCCTGGAGGCATCTTAAGCCAGGGATAAAGGAGCTCCTTGATAGATTGTCGAGCCTGAAAGATATTCACCTTGGTCTTCTTACAGGTAATCTGGAAGAGGGGGCAAGGATAAAACTTGAGCCCTTTGGCCTCAACAGTTATTTTCCCGCAGGTGCCTTTGGCAGTGACCATGAGGATAGGAACTGCCTTCTGCCTATTGCTATAGAAAGATTTAAAAGACTTACTGGTATAGAATACAGACCTTCTCAATGCATTGTTGTGGGAGATACACCAAGAGACATTTATTGCTCAAAGCCCTTTGGTGCAAGGGCTATAGGAGTTGCCACAGGCCCTTATAGTAGTAAGGACCTGAGAAAGGCTGGTGCTGACCTTATTTTTGAAGACCTTGGAAATGTTGACAGGTTCATAGAGCTGGTTCTATATGAACGATTACATCCTTTATAATTGGTATCTCCTTCTTAAGTCTCTCTTCAACCCTGTCTGCAATTAAATGGGCATCTTCAATGGAGATTGTCCTATCAACCTCCACATGAAGGTCAACAAATACGCAGTCCCTTGTTCCACGAGTCCTTATGTCATGACAACCTGTAACTCCTTTCACATCAAGGACAAGTCTGCATATCCTCTCTTTATCCATCTGGACAGTATCAACAAGGATGTCCACTGCACTTTTAAGAATGATATAACCAATCCTCGCAACAAGGATTCCAACCACAAGGCCTGCTATGGCATCAACCCTGGGAATGCCCAATCTTGACAGATAAAGGCTTATGAGCACACCTATAGTTACAAGGATGTCTGAGCCTGTATGGCCTGCATCAGCTATAAGATACTCACTATTTAATGCCCTGCCCTTTTTAAGCTCGTAGCGATTAACGAAGATGTTTACTCCGAGGGTTATTAGCATAATCAAAAAAGATAAAGAAGTGACCTCTGGCCTTGAGCCTTCCATCAATGCCCTGAGGGCCCTCTTGAATATCTCAAGACATGTAATGAGGAGAAGGAGGCTGAGTCCAATGGTAAAGAGGGTCTCATACTTTCTGTGTCCATAGGGATGTCTTTCATCAGGTGGAGAGGCGGATAGACTCACACCTATATATCCTATTACGTTGGAGATTCCATCATAGAGAGAGTGAGCTCCATCAGAGAGGATTGCCACAGAATTGGTTATATAACCGAGGACGATCTTTATTCCTGAAACAACAAGATTCAGAAAGAAGGTTATAGCAAGTACCTTCTTAATCTCCCTTATCCGCTCCATCTGTCACCTCTGTAAACTGGTCAGCAGGAAAGACATTGCTCCAGTGTCTTTTGAATTCTTCAAATCTTCCCTCTTCTATTGCCTTTCTCATTTTTCTGAAAAAATCGAGGTAGAAATAGAGATTGTGAATCGTGTTCAGTCTCATGGAGAGTATCTCTTTTGTCAAGAAGAGATGTCTAAGATAGGACCTCGAGAAGTTTCTGCAGGTGTAGCATTCACAATCCGGGTCAAGGGGTGAGTTATCATACTTGAATTCTGCCCTTTTGATGCTCAGCCTTCCCTGACTTGTAAACAGTGTCCCGTTTCTTGCATTCCTCGTGGGCATGACGCAATCGAACATGTCAAATCCCTTTTCAACTGCATAAAGGACATCAAGGACCTCACCAACACCCATAAGATATCTCGGTTTGTCCTCTGGCATAGCCTCTCCGAGATACTCTATTATCTCATACATAATTTCCTTGGGCTCATCCACACTGAGTCCTCCTACTGCATAGCCATCAAAATCCATCTCTAAAAGCCTCTCAAGACATTCCATCCTCAGGTCTTTATAAATTCCGCCCTGAACTATACCAAAGAGGGCCTGATCTTCCTTTTTAAGGTCTCTGCATTTCCTTGCCCATCTCAGGGTCAGGTTCATTGAATTCCGGGCATATTCATAAGTAGATGGATAGGGTGTACATTCGTCAAAGACCATGGCTATATCAGAACCAAGGATTGACTGGATATTCATTGCCTCACGAGGTCCGAGAAAATGTAATGAGCCATCAATGTGGGAGCGAAACCAGACTCCTTCTTCTGTAATCTCCCTTAATCTGGAAAGGCTATAAACCTGAAACCCACCGCTATCAGTAAGGATTGGGCCATCCCAAGACATAAACCTGTGGAGTCCTCCAGCCTTTGCAATAACATCCATACCAGGCCTTAAATAGAGGTGATAGGTATTTGATAGTATGATCTCAGCACCTATTTCCTTTAATTCATGAGGTGAAAGGGCCTTTACAGTGGCATTTGTTCCTACAGGCATAAAGACAGGGCAGTTTACAACTCCCCTATCA
>DAISHO010000299.1:0-2767 GCA_036822495.1 Thermodesulfovibrionales bacterium | reverse complement strand
TTTATTTCCTATTGCCTACAGCCTATCGCCTATAGCCTATCTTCAGCCTATTTGAAGCCTTATGCCCTCTTTAAAATACCATTTTAATTTATTCTGGACAGCTATCACCCTTGTCTTACTCTATTAGCCTCTTTTATTATTATACCCTCCAGCATGCCATAATCACTAACAATGAGTTCATCCTTAGAAAATAATCGCATAATCTCCAGCACACATATAAGTCCTGGAATAATTATATCCTCCCTTCCTCTCTCTATCCCGTCAAGCCCTGCTATCTCTTCCTTTGTCAGGTCTGAAAGATCTGACAGCATTTCGTTAATCCTGTTAAAGGAGAGCCTATGTCCATGTACCATAGCGGGATTATAAGTTTTAAGGGAGAGGTCAATACTGGCAAGTGTTGTGACTGTCCCGCCAGTGCCTATAAGAGAATTCAAAGGTTTGAGCATGGTGACAGAGGATGTTATGGATGAAAGGATTTCTCTAACTGACTCTCTTACATTGTTAATGAGCATTTCAGAAGGAGGATAAGAGCTTATCAATTCAGAAAGTTTAAGTACGCCGAGTGGGATGGAGCATAACCGGGTATCATTTCTCACCACAAAGATAAATTCTGTACTTCCACCTCCAAGGTCGAAGGCTACAAATTGTTCTGGGGTCTCCATGCCAGCCTTTATCCCCTCAATTGTTAAAAGGGCCTCCTCTTCTGGTGATATAATCTCTATATCAAGACCAAGCTTATCCTTAACCATTTTGACAAATTCATAAGAATTCCTTGCCTCCCTTAGAGCAGCGGTACCAACAATTGCGATCCTCTCAGCACCCAGCCTTAACGCCTCTTCCTTAAAGTCTGCGAGGCAATTAATACTATCGTACATCCTTGAGGTCTTTATTTCACCTGAGGTCTTAATGGATTCACCAAGCCTTGTTATCCTGCGATCACTGAAAAGTCTTTCGATCTTCCCGCTATTAATGGATCCAATAAGAAGTCTTATTGTATTAGAACCCGTATCTATGGAGGCTATCAGGTGAGAGTTTTGTAACTGCCTTTGTCCTTCTCTCTTTGACTTCAATGTAACCTTCCTTGACCCCTTTTTCACCAATTATTATATGGTAAGGAATACCTATAAGGTCCGCATCTTTAAATTTTATCCCTGGCCTCAGGTCTCTATCATCGAGAAGAACATCGAACCCTCTCTGTTTTAAAGAGTTATAGATATACATGCTCAGGTTCATGACATCGTTGCTGGTACTCAAAGGCACAATCTCTACATCAAAGGGAGCTATGCTCTTTGGCCATATGATTCCGTCAGGGTCATTATTCTGCTCTACTGCTGAAGCCATTATCCTTGCAGGTCCTATGCCATAACTTCCCATTATAATAGGTCTCTGCTGACCTGAACTATCAAGATAAAAGGCCTTTAAAGGAACGGAATATTTTGTCCCGAGCTTGAATATATTGCCGATCTCTATTGCCTTCTCAATCCTGAGAGGGGCATTACACCTTGGACATGCCTCACCTTCCTTAACCAGATGGATACTATGCCACTCAGGTTTAAAATCCCTCTCTGCCATAAGGCCCTTTATGTGATAATCCTTTTTATTTGCACCACTAACATAAGAGCCTTTTTTGAGGACAGGGTCTGCTATTATCCTGAGTTTATGACCATGAGGTCCAATAAATCCTGGCTCTGTACCGAGTTTTTCCACTATCTCCTCTTTCAGAGCCTGTCTGAAAGGACCTACAAGCCTCTGAAGTTTTTTTTCATGGAGCTGATGGTCACCCCTTAAGAGGGCAAGAATCAGACCTTCAGGAGCCATTAGGGCAAGGGTTTTTATAAACTTATCTTCCTTAAGACCGAGAAATCCTGCCACCTCCTGAACAGTCTTCATATCTGGTGTAAAGACCTCTTCAAGACCCTGAGAAGGAGGTAGACCTCCTTCATGAGGTATGGAATCAGCAACCTCTATATTGGCAGCATAACCACATTTGTCACAAAGGACTATTTCATCCTCTCCAGCCTCAGATGGTGCCATAAATTCATGGGACTCCCCACCACCCATCATCCCGGGATCTGACTCTACCTCATAAAATCTCAGGCCGCATCTTTCAAAGATCCTGTGATAAGCCCTTCTGTGAATCTCATAGCTCTGATCAAGGCCCTTCTCATCAACATCAAAGCTATAACTATCCTTCATTATGAATTCCCTTGTCCTCATTATACCTGCCTTTGGCCTTGCCTCATCCCTCAATTTCACCTGTATCTGATACCAGATCTGGGGTAGTTCCCTATAAGACCTTATCTCCTTTGCTGCAAGCCATGCCATAACCTCTTCATGGGTCATGCCAAGGCACATATCCCTTCCGCTCCTATCCTTCAGCCTGAACATCTCATCCTTTATCTCAAACCACCTGCCAGTAGCCTCCCATATATCAGAAGGGTGAAGCACAGGACAGGTAATCTCCTGCGCACCTATGGCATCCATCTCTTCTCTGAGAATCTTTATTATCCTCTGCATAACCCTCCAGCCAAGGGGCAGATAGATATAAAGACCTGAGGCAAGCTGTCTTACAAAACCACCCTTCAGGAGAAGTCTGTGGCTTATAGACTCAGCCTCCCGACCTACCTCTCTTAATGTTGGGATAAAAAGCTTCGAATAAAACATGGTAACAATTGTAAGGTTCGAAAGGAGTTTTAGTCAAGATCATGGCTGCCAAAATAAATTAAAATGTTATTTTTAAAAGGGCATAAGGCCTCAAAAACACAAA
>DAISHO010000298.1:0-2769 GCA_036822495.1 Thermodesulfovibrionales bacterium | reverse complement strand
ATACAATGCAAAACCCATACCTCCTTTTATGCAGGAACTGATAAAAGCGGGTGGTCTTATTGAATGGGTGAAGAGAAGACTTGGTATCCAAAAACAAGACTGAAGAAAACCTTCAGGAATATAGCTCAGTTTTACCTATCTCATTAACATTATAATAAAGGAGGCAGAGTCGTGAAATCTTATGATATTGCTGTTATACCTGGTGATGGAACTGGACCTGAAGTTATAAGGGAGGGTGTAAAAGTCCTCGATGCCATATCTCAAAGACTTGGCTTTAAGATTAACTATCATTATTATGATTTTGGCGGGGAGCGGTATCTCAGGACTGGAGAAACATTACCAGAAGGTGCGATAGAAGAATTGAAAAGATTCAATGCCATATATCTTGGAGCAATAGGTCATCCTGATGTTAAGCCTGGAATCCTTGAAAAGGGCATACTATTGAGATTGAGATTCGGGCTTGACCAGTACATTAACCTCAGACCTGTAAAGCTTTATCCAGGAGTAGACTGTCCATTAAAGAATAAAAAACCAGAAGATATTGATTTTGTTGTTGTGAGGGAGAATACAGAAGGCCTTTATGCAGGTGCAGGGGGTGTTCTAAAGAAAGGCACGCCTGATGAGGTGGCTATTCAGGAGTCAATAAATACGAGAAAGGGCGTGGAGAGATGTATAAGATTCGCCTTTGAGTATTGTAGGAAGAGGAACAAGGATAAGAAACTTACCCTTTGTGGAAAGACCAATGTCCTTACCTATGCCTTTGACCTCTGGGAAAGGGTATTTTATGAGGTCGCTAAGGAATATCCAGATATAAAGGTTGATTATGCCCATGTGGATGCCATAACCATGTGGTTTGTGAAGAATCCTGAATGGTTTGATGTTATAGTTACTGACAATATGTTTGGAGATATTATTACAGATCTTGGTGCAATGATTCAGGGTGGAATGGGTATAGCTGCTGGTGGAAATATAAATCCACAGGGTGTATCCATGTTTGAACCCATTGGTGGGTCTGCTCCCAAGTATGCAGGAAAGAATGTGATAAATCCCCTGGCTGCTATCTGCGCTGGCGGGATGATGCTTGAGTATCTCGGTGAGGAAAAGGCTGGAGCTCTTCTTGAGAGGGCAGTAATAGAGGTGACTTCTAAACATCTCAAGAGTCTTGCAGCAGGCCAGATGGGATATACAACGACAGAGGTTGGTGACCTCGTGGCAAAATATGTAACAACCCTGACATTGTAGTGGCATGCTGTTACGATAGGTTAGTCTTGTACCTGTTCATTCAAAATTTTATTTTGGACAGGTATGGTGAATAGTAGTTGCCAATCATAGCTGTCCAAAATAAATTAAAATGGTATTTTAAAGAGGGCATAAGGCTTCAAATAGGCTGAAGGCTACAGGCTATAGAATTTTTCCTAATATCCTGAAGCCTAACGCCTAAAGCCTATCTTCAGCCTGTTGCCTGTTGGAGGCCTCATGCCCTTTTAAGATTTATCTTGAACAGATGTAGTTGCCAATTAAAGGTTATAGGCCATAGGCTTCATGCCCTTTTAAACTTTATCTTGGGCAGTATGATCTTGAATATTTCTGGAGGTTAAAGATGTTAAGTAAGAAAGACTCATATGTAGTTGCTGTAGTTGGTGCCACAGGTGCTGTAGGCGAAGAGATGGTTCTCACCCTTGAACAGCGAGACTTCCCTGTTAAGGAACTCAGAGTTTTTGCCTCAGAGCGGTCTCTGGGGAAAAAAATAGAATTCAGGAACAATGAAATACAGATAGAAACCCTTAATGATGATTCTTTTAAGGGGGTAGATATTGCTCTCTTTTCAGCAGGTGCTGAGCGTTCAAAGATATGGGCACCTGTTGCTGTGAAGTCAGGATGTGTTGTGATTGATAACTCAAGTCAATGGAGAATGGATCCTGATGTGCCTCTTGTTGTACCAGAAGTCAACCCTCACGACCTTAAATGGCACAAAGGTATAATTGCAAACCCAAATTGTTCAACAATACAGATGGTTGTAGCCCTGAAGCCAATTCATGATGTAGCAAAGATAAAGAGGATAGTTGTTACTACCTTTCAGTCTGTCTCCGGAACAGGGAAGAAGGCAATGGATGAGCTTCTTCAGCAGACTACGGATCTCCTTAACTTCAGGGAGATAAGGTGCAATGTATACCCACACCAGATTGCCTTTAATGTCCTACCACATATTGATAAATTTCTTGATAATGGATATACAAAAGAAGAGATGAAGATGGTAAATGAGACAAGGAAGATTATGGGAGATCCATCTATAAGAGTTACTGCTACCACGGTGAGGGTGCCTGTCTTCAGGTGCCATTCTGAGAGTGTGAATATAGAGACGGAGAAGAAATTATCAGCCAATGAAGTTAGGGCTATCCTTGCTGGTGCTCCTGGTGTTATAGTTTTTGACGCACCTGAAAAGAATGTCTATCCACTTCCAGTTGATGTAGCTGGTAAGGATGAGGTCTATGTGGGAAGAATTAGGGAAGATGAATCTATTCCCAACGGAATAAACATGTGGATAGTGGCAGATAATCTCAGAAAAGGTGCAGCCCTTAATGCAGTTCAGATAGCTGAAAGACTTATAGAGATGGCTGTTTAATACAGCTTTATCATAATTGCTGTTTAAACAAAATGACGGACTTTTTAAAAGGGGCTCAGGGCCTCACAAATGGGCTTAGGGCTTTAGGCTGAAGATAGGCTTTAGGCGTTAGGCTTCAGGATATAAGATAGGCTATAGGCTTCAGG
>DAISHO010000297.1:0-2816 GCA_036822495.1 Thermodesulfovibrionales bacterium | reverse complement strand
ACCTGAGATTTCTGCTATTTACTCTCAGCTATGTCACCTATGCTGAAGAGGTTGGTGCCTATTCAGGGCAGGACAAGGACAGAAGACACATGGTCATGCTGAATATTGGCTGGTAGTGTTATAATTCTGATATGTGGGGCTGTCTGGCTGATTCCCGACAGCCCTAATTGAAATATAGATCAGGAGGTCCTTATGGTAACATTTGCTGTTTCTGGTGCCCTTGGAAGGATGGGTAGCAGGATCGTCTTTCTTGGTTTACAGGAACAGGGTCTTAAGTTAGTAGGTGCCCTTGAAAGGAAAGGACATTCTGCTGTAGGAAAGGATATTGGACCATTGGTTGGCTTTAGAGAGACAGGTGTGGCTCTTACTGATGACCCTGAAAGGGCCTTCAGGGATGCTCAGGTGATTGTGGAGTTTTCATCACCTCAGGTTACCCTTGAACATCTGAGGCTTGCTATTGAATTAAAAAAGGCAATGGTTATAGGCACAACAGGTTTTTCAAAGGATGAAGAGGAAGAACTCAGAAGGCTTGCTAAAGAGATTCCATGCGTTGTGGCACCTAACATGAGCGTGGGGGTTAATCTACTATTAAAGGTTTTACAGGATATAGCAAGGGTCCTTGGTGATGAATACGACATTGAGATAATTGAGGCCCATCACAGGTTGAAAAAGGATGCACCCAGTGGCACTGCCATGAAGATGGCTCAGGTCATAGCAGATGCCTTAAAAAGGAATCTTGATGAGGTTGCGGTTTACACGAGAAAGGGTGTAATAGGTGAGAGGACAAAGAAGGAGATAGGGATTCAGACTATAAGGGCAGGTGATATTGTTGGAGAGCATACTGTTCTTTTTGGTGGTATTGGCGAAAGGATAGAGATAATCCATAGGGCATCAAGCAGGGATACCTTTGCAAAAGGAGCCCTCCGAGCAACCCTGTGGGTTGTTGATAAGCCTTCAGGTCTATATGATATGCAGGATGTCCTTGGATTGAGATGACCTATTTTATAGGTTCAATGAGGCCATAATTACCGTCTGTTCTTTTATATATAACATTCAGCTGGCCTGTCCTATCATTTTCAAAGACAAAGAAGTTTTTGTCAAGGAGCTCCATCTGCATGGCAGCCTCTTCAGGACTCATGGGCTTAATCTCGAATCTTTTTAATTTTATAATCCTTGGCTCCCTTTCCGTTTCAGATGAAGAAGTGGACTGAGAGGCCTTGTTCTCTCCTTTCCTATGGGAGTTTATCTTTTCTTTATATTTCTTTATCTGTTTTTCTAATTTTTCAACTACCTCATCAATGGAGGAATAGATCTCTCCTGTTACACCCTCTGCCTGAATCATATAGCCATTAGCCTTGAGAAGGACCTCTGCCTTATGCTGGTACTTCTGGATGCTGAGTGTGATGATAGCCTCTGTAATATTTGAAAGATATCGCTCAAATTTGGCAATCTTCTTTTCTGCATAATCCCTCAATGCCGGTGTAATCTCAAAGTTTCTTCCAGTGACAATGATGTTCATAACTCCTCCCTTTTTTCTAAGATTTTTCTCTGATTCTGAGAAAGTATCTTTAGCTCAGTCCTGTATTTTGATACAGTCCTTCTTGCAATATGTATATTGGAATTTTTTAATATCTCTACTATCTGTTGATCACTGAGGGGTTTTGATGGGTCCTCCTCAGATATAATCTTCTTTATCAATTCCTTGACTCTCGTAGAGGATACCTCACCTGAATCACCATGCAGAGAGCTGCTGAAAAAGAACCTGAAGGGGAATATCCCGTGATGAGATGCAAGATATTTATTTGATGTAACCCTGCTGATAGTACTTTCATGCATGTTTAGTTCTTTTGCAATTTCCCGAAGTGTAAGCGGTTTAAGGTAGTCAATACCTTTATCAAAAAATTCCCTCTGAAAATTTATAATCCGTTCGGTCACCCTGTAGATAGTTCTGTTTCTCTGATCAAGGCTTTTGATAAGCCATATAGCGGAACGAAGCTTTTCTTCAAGAAACTGTCTTTCTTCCTTTGATAGGAGATTTTTGTTCATAAGTAGCTGTCTGTATTTTTCGTTGAGTCTGAATCTCGGGACTCCATCATCGTTCAGGATTATTCTGTAGTCATTCTCATCCTTTATAACATATACATCAGGTTCAACATAGGTGGGTTCAGAGAAAGAGTAATTCCTGCCAGGTTTTGGGTCGAATCCCTGAATGATCCTTACAGCATGCAGGACATCATCAAGACTCACATTGAACTTCTTTGCTATATTCTGGTATCTCTTCTTTTCCAGGTCCTCAAGGCATTCTGTTATTATCCTTTCAACAAGTGTATCTTTAAGTCCCAGGTATTTTACCTGAAGGAGAAGACACTCCTTGAGGTCTCTGGCTCCTACACCTGCAGGATCAAAGGTCTGGATGACCTCAATGGCCTGCTGAATAATATCTGGAGAAAATCCTGAGGTCTCACTTAATTCCTCAATGGTCGCCCTGAGGTAACCATTTTCATCTATATTCCCTATTACAACCTCTCCAGCCATTCGGACTTGATTACTTACATGGGAGAGTCTTAACTGCCAGAGGAGGTGTTCTGAGAGGTCTGGTTTTTTGCTCACGAATTTTTCAAAGGATGGGGTCTCGATTGTACCTGGATTGAAGTATCCGAGATCCCTGCCATCGCTTGAGCGTTCATCAAAGTATTCGTCCACAGAAGGGTAGAGTTTGCTGAATTCTAATAACCTTTCAAGTGGTTTTTCTTCATCATCGGGGGGTTCTGAGCTAATTTCTTCTGACACCTGCGATGTGCTCTGTGCCTCTTCAG
>DAISHO010000296.1:0-2844 GCA_036822495.1 Thermodesulfovibrionales bacterium | reverse complement strand
AGCCTGTTCTTTGGCCTCATGCCCCTTTAAGATTTATCTTGGACAGGTGTGAAATGTTATAAAATATGAGCAGGGACACATTGAGGGAAATTGAAGATTCCCTGTGGCAAGCCACACAGAGCTCAGATATCAGAAATCAGATGTCAGATATCTGACTCCGATGTCCGACTTCTGTTTTGGCAAACCGCAGGGAATACGCTCGCTATCCATTTAATAAGAAAAGAGGAGGGTCTATGAAAAGGAGAGATTTTATAAAACTCACTGTTTCGGGATTAGCTGGTTTGGCCTTTAATGATGCCCTTGCCTCTCTGAATCCAGGGAAGTTGCCCGAGATTGTTGTAGCCCAGGGAACTTCTCACTCAAAGCTCACAGAAAAGGCTATTGAGGCCCTTGGAGGAATAAGGAGATTTATTTCAAGGGGAGATGTGGTAGTGGTAAAACCCAATATGGCATGGGACAGGACACCTGAACAGGCTGCTAATACCAATCCAGAGGTTGTTCAGGAGGTTGTAAGGTTATGCTATGAGGCTGGAGCAAGGAAGGTGAAGGTCTTTGACAGGACTGTTAATGACCCAAGAAGGGCTTATGTACAGAGCGGGATTATGGAGGCTGTAAAAAAGGTAGGTGGTGAGGTATTTTATGTTGATGACAGAAAATTTAAAGAGGTCACAATAAATGGTGAGGCAATAAAGACCTGGCCCCTTTATACAGAGGTCTTTGAGGCAGACAAGGTAATTAATATACCTGTTGCAAAACACCACAGCCTTGCAAGGCTCACCATGGCAATGAAGAACTGGATGGGTATAATGGGAGGCTCTCGCAGACAGATACACCAGAGACTCGATGAGAGCCTTGCAGACCTTGCACTGGTTATAAAACCTACCCTTACGATTCTTGATGCAACAAGGATTTTAATAAGAAATGGACCTCAAGGTGGAAATCTTGAGGATGTGAAGGTCTTAAATACTGTTATTGCCGGGATTGATCAGGTAGCCGTTGACTCCTTCGGAGCAACCCTCTTTGGAATGAAAGGAGAAGACCTCGGTTATGTAAAGATCGCCCATAAAAGAGGGCTCGGCAATATGGATCTATCCAGGGTAAAGATTAAAAGGATAAGGCTCTAAATTGAAGACTATTAAAGCCCTCAGACAGTTATCTCAGGGAATCTTCTTGTTATTATCCTTCAACCTATTTCTCCAGACAGAATCAAAGGGACTTGATGAGCTTGGTTATCCAGTAAAGGTATTTCTTGATTTTGACCCCTTAATATTCCTGAGCACTTTATTAAGCTCAAGAACTATTGTTAAGCTCTTTTATCTCTCCCTTTTAACCATAGTACTTACAATGGTCCTTGGCAGGGTATTCTGTGGATGGGTATGCCCCTTTGGCACATTGAATAATATTGTCAGTCTCCTGAGGAAAAAGGAGCCTTACAGGTTTAAAAGATTCAAGCTAAAATACCTGATTCTAATCTTCATGCTAAGCACCTCCCTTTTTACCCTTCAATTATCAGGCCTTCTTGACCCCATTTCCCTCTTTATAAGGTCATTAACTATTAGCATCTATCCCGCATTTAATTATAGTTTAAGGTATCTATTTGACTTTCTTTACGATACAGACATAAAGATACTCAAAAATATCTCAGAAACCTTCTATGAAGTCCTGAAGAAATCTATCCTGTCCTTTGAACAGCCCATTTACAGACAGGGTCTATTTATTGGTGGGATCTTCATCCTTATCATTGGCATAAATCTCTACGAAAGGAGATTCTGGTGCAGATACCTCTGCCCCCTTGGTGCACTCCTTGGTCTTCTCTCAAGATATTCCATTCTTAAAAGGTCAGTAAGCGAAGGATGCAATTCCTGCGGGGTCTGCGAAAGGAACTGTCCATCAGGTGCGATTAATAAAACAGGGAAATGGCTCAAGACTGAGTGTTTTCAGTGCTTTAATTGTGATGACCTCTGCCCTCAGAAGGCTGTCAAGTCAGGTTTTAAAGAACGGAGAGGGCTTCAAATTGATCTAACGAGAAGGCAGGTTATTACATATATTAGCGCAGGGATATTATCTGTTCCCCTTGTAAGGTCAAATCCCTTTTTAAAGGAAGAGTTTCTCAATCCGAGAGTTATCAGGCCACCTGGCAGTATTGATGAAAAAGAGTTTCTTAAAAGGTGCGTTAGATGTGGTGAATGCATGAAGGTCTGCATAACCAATGGATTACAGCCTGCATTCCTTGAGGCTGGTCTTGAGGCATTATGGACACCCGTGCTTGTGCCAAAGATGGGATACTGCGAATACAGGTGCACCCTCTGCGGCCAGGTATGCCCTACTGGTGCAATAAGGAGATTGTCCCTTCAGGAAAAGGCAAGGATAAAGATTGGCCTTGCCATGATTGATAAAGGAAGGTGTCTTCCTTATGCCCATGGAAGACCCTGTATTGTCTGTGAGGAGGTCTGTCCAACTCCAAAGAAGGCTATATGGTTTGAAAGGATAATTGTAAAAGACAGGGATGGAAAAGAAAGAGAGATTCAGCAACCCCATGTAGACCTTGAGCTCTGCATTGGGTGTGGTATGTGTGAGGCAAAATGCCCTGTTGTGGATAGGCCAGCTATATATGTAACGAGTATAGGTGAGTCCAGATCAAAGGTTAATCGATTATTGCTGGAGGAATATGGTGGCGGGGGGAGGATTTGAACCTCCGACCTTCGGGTTATGAGCCCGACGAGCTACCAGGCTGCTCCACCCCGCGATAATCTATTATAACTTAATAGCTCCATAGAGGACAACTGGAGAACCCAAAACTGCCGATAGAGAATCCTGAAAATTAAAAACCTCCTCTGGTAAAAG
>DAISHO010000295.1:0-2845 GCA_036822495.1 Thermodesulfovibrionales bacterium | reverse complement strand
TTTGGAGCTATCAGGCCTCCAGCCTTAAGTCTTCAGCCTTCAGCCTCAATCTGGATTCATGCTGTAAGTGTTGGCGAGACCCTTGCTGCAAGGGGTATTGTGGAGCGACTGAGAAGGGAGTTCCCTCATATTCCTATTATTTTTTCAACCATGACTGATACAGGTCAGCAGACAGCGATGAGGGAGTTTAAGGGGATAACTGTTGTATATATGCCCTTTGACATAGGCTTTATCCTCATGAGGCTTTTTAGAAGGCTTAATATAGCTCTTTTTATTACTGTTGAGACAGAATTCTGGCCAAATACCTTTTATATTTGTAGAAGGCTTGGCATCCCGCTTATTGTGGTGAATGCAAGGCTTTCTGAAAGGTCTTTTAAAGGATATAATAAAGTCCGTTTTTTTATGAGGGATATCCTTGCCTCTGTCAGTGCCTTCTGTGCTGGCAGTCCTTATGATGCAGAGAGACTGAAAGCCCTTGGCGTGCCAGAAGGGCGAATCCAGATAACAGGAAACCTGAAGTTTGACATGCCTCCTCCAGAACCTCTTAATTTAACTTTTAAAAATGACCTTAATAAATGCATAATTGTTATTGGAAGCACCCATCAAGGTGAAGAAGGGCTTATACTTCAGGCATTGCATACTCTTATCACGAGTGGTAAGGTTTATATAATCCTTGCTCCACGGCATCCTCAGAGATTTAATGAGGTTGAGGAGATATTAAGGAGAAGGGGCATAAGGTTCGTAAAGAGGTCTGATATAGGTGCTTCTAATATAATTGACCTTAAAGAAAATGACCTCATGCTTCTTGATACCCTTGGAGAGTTGAGCTCATTTTATTCAATAGCAGATATAGCAATAGTGGGTGGTAGTTTTGTGCCTGTTGGTGGTCATAATCTCCTTGAGCCTGCCTACTGGTCGAAACCTGTAATATGTGGTAAACATATGGACAACTTCCCTCTTGTTGAGGAATTCCTTCGTGAAGGTGCAGCACTAATGGTAGAAGGAGGACAGATTGAGGAGGTTGTCTCAGAACTCTTAAATAGCCCGAAAAGGAGGGCAGATTTAGGTCAGAGGGCAAAAGAGATTTATGAGAGAAACAGAGGGGCTTTAGAAAGGACTATTTCAGTAATAAAACAGTATTTGTCACTGCTGTCCAAAACAAATTGGAAGGGGCTTTTAAAATAGGCTGAAGTAGGCTACAGGCTATAGGCCATAGGCGATAGGCTGTAGGCAATAGGAAATAAAAATTGACGCCTGTAGCCTTATGCCTGTAGCCTGTTCTTTGGCCTTATGCCCATTTTGGAGAGGTGTGAGTATCTATGAAAATAAAAGAGGCGTCTATAGGACTTTACAACTCCTTTTATCTTTATTTCTTAAAGAAGAAGAGGGAGAAGGACATTAGAGAGTCAAGGGAGCTTCCTTCACCTGTTATAAGTGTTGGGAATCTTACAGTTGGTGGCTCGGGTAAGACTCCTATGGTAATAGCCCTTGCAAAAGAGGCAAAGAGCAGGGGTCTTGATGTCTGTATCCTTTCAAGGGGATATAAGGGAAGGCTTGAAGGCCCAGCAGTTGTGAGCTGTAGAACTGGCAGGCTCCTTGACGCAATAGATTGTGGCGATGAGCCAGCCTTAATGGCTGATAAGCTCTATGGGGTTCCCGTTGTTATAGGTAAGGACAGATATGAGGCTGGCATGTATGCCCTTCAGTGCTTTAAGAAAAAACCTGATCTTTTTTTACTTGACGACGGTTATCAGCACTGGCGACTTAAAAGAGACCTGGATATTCTCCTTATAAGTGGAATAAATCCCTTTGGCAACAGAAGGCTCTTTCCTTTTGGACCATTAAGGGAACCCCTTGAGGATATAAAAAGGGCTGACATAATTGTTATTACAATGGCAGATAAATGCCTCGATCTTTCCAGACTGATAGATGAGATAAGAGTTTATGCTTCCACTTCTTCAATCTATCTTTCGAACCACAGGGTGAGTTCAATTGGAAGATACAGGATAAATCACGAGGGCAAAGCTTTATTTGAGGAAGAGATTGCTCCTTCTCAGTTCAGAGGCAAAAAGGTCTTTGCCTTTGCGGGTATCGGCAATCCAGAATCCTTCAGGGCGAGTCTCAAAGATGCTGGTATGGAGATAGCAGAATTCGTAACATTCAGGGATCATCATCTTTATTCTGTCTGTGAACTTAAAGAACTTTCTGATAGGGCAAAGGAGCTCAATGTGCCGATGATAACAACAGAGAAGGACCTCATAAGAGTAGATGGAAGACTCCAGCCAGGAGAGATTTATACTTTGCTCATTGAGATATCTATTGAGAACAGATTTTTTGAAGAGGTTTTTAAAAACATATGTCAGAGGTCAGATGCTGTGGAATAAATTTTTCATTAGACTCTGATTTCTGACCTTATTTAGATGATATAATAAAAATATCGGGGCGTAGCGCAGTCTGGTAGCGCACACGGTTCGGGACCGTGGTGTCGGAGGTTCAAATCCTCTCGCCCCGATTGACAGTTTTCATATCTTTATGATAGATTTAGTCATTGCGGGTGTAGCTCAGCTGGTAGAGCACAACCTTGCCAAGGTTGGGGTCACGGGTTCGAATCCCGCCACCCGCTCCATTTCTTTTATGGCGGCGTACCCAAGCGGCTAAGGGAGAGGTCTGCAAAACCTCCATCCAGCGGTTCGAATCCGCTCGCCGCCTCCATATGAGGCTGAAGGCTTAAGTTCCAACAGGCTGAAGGCTATAGGCTTAAGTTTTTAAAGGTATTTAATTTACTTTTTTTCATAGCTGTCCAAAATAAATTAAAATGTTATTTTCAAAAGGGCATAAGGCCTCA
>DAISHO010000294.1:0-2847 GCA_036822495.1 Thermodesulfovibrionales bacterium | reverse complement strand
GTAAGTAATAGTTGGCCTCATGCCCCTTTAAGATTTATCTTGGACAGGTGGGTTTTAGTATGAAAACCCTAAGGATTGCCCTTGGACAGATTAATTCTACAGTAGGTGACCTTGAGGGGAACCTTAAAAAGATCATTTCTGTGATTAAAAATGCAGAAGAGGCAGGGGCCTCGATTGTGGCTTTGCCTGAGCTGAGCCTTACAGGCTACCCTCCAGAAGACCTCCTCTTAAAGCCCCAATTTATAAAGGACAATATGGATTGCCTCCAGAATGTCGTTTCAAATACAGGAGATATTGTTGCTATTGTAGGATTTGTCCATTTTGGTGGTGAAGGTAACAGCAGGGCTGATGATATCTATAATGGTGCTGCGGTAATCTATAATAAAAAACTAATTGACATCTATCATAAGACCTACCTTCCCAATTATGGTGTCTTTGATGAGTTTAGATATTTCCAGACAGGTTCGAGATGTCCTGTTTACAGGATGGGTGATATTACCTTTGGCGTTAGTATCTGTGAGGATATCTGGTATCCTGACGGACCGCCAACAATACAGGCCCTTCATGGTGCAGAGGTTCTTATAAACATAAATGCATCACCCTATCATGTAAGAAAGATAGTTGAAAGGGAAAGGATGCTCTCAACAAGGGCAATGGATAATTCTGCAATTATATGCTATGTGAATGCCGTTGGTGGACAGGACGAGCTTGTCTTTGATGGTGGAAGCATGGTCATCGATGAAACAGGAAGGCTTATTGCAAGGGCGAGGCAGTTTGATGAAGATATCCTTATAGTTGACCTTAACATTAGCTCAGTATTAAGAAGGAGGCTCAAGGACATCAGAAGAAGACAGGCTGTTGCTGGCCTCAGGGAAAACAGGATAGAAGTGGTAAGGATAGATACAGAAGACAGAGTTCAGAAGACAGATGCCAGAAATCAGATGTCAGAATCTGAGAAAAAATTTTCCTTAAAATCTGACATCTGTTTAAGAATAGAGCCCCTTCTTTCTGAAGAGGAAGAGATATACAGTGCCCTTATCCTCGGTACAAGGGATTATGTAAATAAGAATGGTTTTAAAGGAGTCCTTATAGGATTGAGCGGAGGGATAGATTCTTCTCTGGTTGCAACAATAGCCGTTGACAGTCTTGGCCATGAGAGGGTAACAGGTGTGTTCATGCCATCTCTTTATACATCAAAGGAAAGCAGGGAGGATGTAGAGGACCTTGCAAAAAACCTTGGTATAAGACTTATAGAGATAGGAATCACAAGGATATTCGAGAGCTACCTGAGGGAATTAAGACCTGTTTTTGGTGATCTTCCAGAGGATGTAACAGAGGAAAATATTCAGGCAAGGATTAGAGGGAATCTCCTCATGGCCCTTTCTAACAAATTCGGTTATCTCGTCCTCACTACAGGAAATAAGTCAGAGATGAGTGTTGGATATGCCACTTTGTATGGTGACATGGCAGGTGGTTTTGCTGTTATAAAGGATGTGCCAAAGACAATGGTCTACAGGCTTGCAAGATGGAGGAACTCAAAGGGCTCTATTATTCCTGAAAGGGTTCTTGTAAAGCCTCCTTCAGCAGAGCTGAGACCAAACCAGAAGGATACAGATACCCTTCCTCCCTATGAAATTCTTGACCCAATACTAAAGGCTTATATAGAAGAGGACAGGAGCTTTGAAGAGATTGTAAGGATTGGTGTAGAGAGTAAAAGCTGGGGCTGTTCAGAAGAATGCGTCCAGAAGGTAATAAGGATGGTGGACAGGAGTGAATACAAGAGGAGGCAGTCACCACCTGGTATTAAGATAACACCGAGGTCTCTTGGCAAAGACAGAAGATTTCCTATAACGAACGCCTACAGGAGTTTTTGAATCAGATGTCGGAAATCAGAGCAGCAGAGCAACAGAGCAGTAGAATAGTAGTCTTTAAAGGAAGAAATATTTATTCCATCATTTCCTACTGCTCTACTGTTCTATCTTCAGCCTTAAGCCTGAAGCCTTCAGCCTGTATCCTATCTTCAACCTTAAGCCTCTTTCTCATTATCCTTGCTATGGTTTTCATTTTTGGTTCCTGTTCATCTCAATCAGTTGAGGATACTAAAAGCTCCGGGCTCGAAAATAAGGAGTTTGTGATTGAGAGGTCTCCAGATATTGAAAAGGTCAAACCTCATAGACCTGTTAAGATAAAGGTTAAGAGGGATGTTCAGGGAAGATACTCCTGGGAACTCAGCGGTGAAAGCACTGAAGAGATAATAAAGACAGACAGGAGATTAAGGAGGGCCTTTGGCTCTAATGAAGAAAAATAATTAGCAGGAGGTCTTATGGATAAGTTTACAATCCATGAGATAATTGAACAGGCAGTCCAGACAGAAAAGCTTGGTTATCAGTTTTATAACACAATGGCACAGAGATTCAAGGATGAGGAAAGACTCAGGTCCCTTTTTGAGACCCTTGCTGAAAAGGAGCTGAGGCATGAGAAGGTCTTCAGGGAACTTCTTGAGATAACAGGGGACAAGGATCCAGAGGGATTGGAGGATATATCTGCCTACATGAGGGCAATGGTTGAATCAGAGTTTTTCCTTGGAAAGGGCAAATCTCTGCCATCCATGGAGAACATAAAGAGTGTTGAGGACGCAGTGAGATTCGCTATTGGTTTTGAAAAGGAGACCCTTCTCTATTTCCATGGTCTCAGGGATGCTGTAAGGGAAAAAGAGGTAGTTGATGAGATAATTAATGAGGAAAAGAGCCATATAATGTGGCTCACGAGATTCAGGGATTCCTTTGTTAAGAGATAATGAAAGATCACGGCTGTCCAAAACAAATTGGAAGGGGGCTTTTAAAATAG